>NZ_PIJF01000068.1:0-12481 GCF_002809985.1 Geobacillus sp. WSUCF-018B | reverse complement strand
GTCCAATGGAAGGAATCAACAACAAAATAAAATTGATCAAAAGGCGAGGATATGGGTATCGAAATATCCAGCGTTTTACTTTGCGTGTCCGTCTAGAGATCTCTATCACATTTTAACCTAAAAATCAAGTACATCTTTTGGTGATGAACCAGGAAGTTGCCATGATTCAGGATCATATAGTAAATAATTTTAGTAAAAATATTGCGTATTTGTTATAATACTCATGGATACAACTAAGTAGAATGGGGTAATGCATATGGCTACGATTCGCGACATTGCTAAACAAGCAGGCTATTCCATTTCAACTGTCTCGCGGGTGTTGAACAATGATCCAGATCTTTCGGTATCCGAGGAGACGCGGGAGAAAATTTATGAAGCAGCAGAAAAGTTGAACTACCGCAAGAAAACCATCAGAAAAGTGATTCGCAATATTGCTTTTTTATATTGGTTGACGGATAAAGAGGAATTAGAAGACGTGTATTACAAAACAATGAGGATGGAAATGGAAAAGCTGGCGAAAGAGTTTAATCTAGAACTGCAAATGTATAAAATTTCAGATGGCATTGACCAAATTCCAGAGAACATTGAGGGGTTTATTGCCGTTGGAATTTTTTCGGATCGGGAGCTTGAACGTCTGCGATCGATGACGACAAATGGTGTGTTTATTGATTTGTCGCCCGACCCGCGCTGTTTTGATTCGGTGCGCCCGGATTTAACGCAGATCACTGAGCGAGCGATCGACTTCTTTCTTGAGAAAGGGCATACGGACATCGGCTTTATTGGCGGGACGTATCCGAATCCGAATACAGGAAAGGATGAGATGGACTCGCGCGAGCGGGCGTTTCGACATTATATGAAAGCAAAGGGGTTGCTCAACGAAGAGTATATTTTTTGCCACCGGGGATTCTCATTTGACAATGGCTATGAACTCATGACCAAGGCCATTGAAACCCTAGGGGATCGATTGCCTACCGCGTTTTTTGTAGCGGCGGATCCCATTGCTGTCGGTTGTCTGCAGGCGTTGAATGAGCATCGCATTCCTATCCCTGAGCGTGTGAGCGTCATCGGCGTCAATAACATCAGCATTACCAAATACGTATCACCGCCATTGACGACATTCCATATTGATATTCATGAAATTTGCAAAAGTGCGATCGAGTTGTTGCTCGAGCGGATACAAAGAAAGAGAAACATTGTGAAGACATTGCTGTTAGGGGCTGAGCTTATCGTACGGAAAAGTACGAACTAGCCCTCTTTTTTGTTTCGTAAATATTTTTATTAATTTTAGTAAAAAGTTGTTTACATTTTTTATTGTTGGTGCTATATTGAAGGTAGTTAAGCGCTTCCAAATAAGAAGGGGGAATAGGGAAAATGATGAGGAGTATTAGTAAACATCTTGCGCTTATGAGTGTGATGGCTTTTAGTTTGTCTTTAGCTGCATGTGGGCCTAAAGAAAATGCTAATCAAGGATCTCGTGCAGGAGAAAACAAAGAGAGCAATGGAAAAGTAGAGCTCGTCGTTTGGGAAGACATTCAAAAAAGCGCAGGAATTAAAGATGCCATTGCCCAATTTGAAAAGGAAAACAATGTGACAGTAAAAATCATTGAGAAGCCGTATGCGAAACAAATTGAGGATTTGCGTTTAGACGGGCCGGCTGGCACTGGACCGGATGTATTGACGATGCCGAGCGATCAAATTGGGACAGCCGTGACGGAAGGGCTCATTAAAGAATTGAATGTTGAGGAAGACATTCAATCCATCTATACGGAAGCCGCTATGCAGTCGCAAAAAGTAAACAACAAAGTGTATGGTTTGCCAAAAGCGGTCGAGACAACGATGCTTTACTATAATAAAGATCTCATTTCTGAAGAGGAATTGCCGAAAACGCTTGAGGAATGGTATGAGTATTCCAAAAAAGTAACAGATGGCAAAAAATTTGGCTTTTTGGCTCTGTTTGACCAGATTTACTATGCTCAAAGTGTGATGAGTGCGTATGGAGGCTACATTTTTGGCAAGGACGAAAACGGAAATTACAATCCGAACGATATTGGATTAAATAATGCCGGCGCTGTCGAAGGGGCTAAAATGATTCAAAAATTTTATAAAGAACGTCTATTTCCGTCAGGAATGATTGGTGAGCAGGGGATTAATGTACTTGAATCGCTGTTTACGGAAGGCAAAGCAGCAGCGATCATTTCTGGTCCGTGGAATATTGAGCCGTTTACAAAAGCGGGAATCAACTTTGGAGTGACGAAACTTCCAGCGTTACAGAACGGAAAAAATATGAGCGCATTTATTGGGGTAAAAAGCTACAACGTAAGCGCCTACTCGAAACATCCAGATCTTGCTGAAAAATTGGTGATCTTTCTGGCGAATGAAGAAAATTCGAAAAAACGTTATGAAGTGACAAAAGAGGTTCCGGCCGTCAAAGCGTTGGCGGATGATCCGGTGGTGAAAAACAGTGAGGCGGCACGGGCGGTTGCGGAGCAATCTCAATTTTCTGAAATGATCCCGAATATTCCGGAAATGAATGAGGTATGGAAGCCTGCAGATTCAGCATTGCAAACGATTGCGACTGGAAAAGCAGATCCGAAAGCGGCATTAGATCAAGCGGTGAAAACGATCAAAGGGCAAATTAAGGCGAAACATAGCGGCAAATAAGGGGAGAGAACAAGGTCCTTGCGCTTTCGTTTCTAACAAGGTGCAAGGACCTACAATAAATCGATCGTGATGGTGTGAAACGATCTTTTTGTTTGATGCGTTTTGTGTTGAAAAAATGTGTTCTTCAAGGAAAGAAGGGGAGTCCATGTCACACCGGAAAATGGCCTTATGTTTATCGATTATTCCTGGCCTAGGTCAATGGTATAACCGACAATGGGCGAAGGGAGTTTTGTTTCTTGTTTTCGCTGCCTCTTTTTTGACGGCGTTTGCCGATCTGTTCAACATGGGGTTTTGGGGGATTGTGACGCTTGGAACAGAAGTGCAACGCGATAATTCGATTTTTCTTTTGGCAGAAGGGATTATTGCGGTCATTGTCGCTTTGTTTGGATTGGCTTTTTATTGTTTCAATTTGTGGGACGCTTATAAAAATGGTGAGCGGAGGGATAGGGGGGATCGGTTGAATACTCTGAAAGAAGAGTACCATCAACTTGTGGAACAAGGATACCCGTATGTTGTTAGCAGCCCTGCTTTTTTTCTTTTGGTTTTTTCTGTTATTTTTCCAGTGTTGTGGATCTTCACCAAAAGTTGTACTTGATTTTTTTTCGAACATCCCTTCATTTACGCTTGTGAGGGAAAATCAGTAAATCAGTAATTTTGGCATATCCTTGTGCAGGAAATCGCATTGCTTGTCAAGTACATGTTGTGGTGAAGATCCAGTGTTGTTCAGTTTTGCTTTAGCTTTCACCAACTATGATTTATATCATACTCCTCCTGCCAAGTTGGTCGATTGGGTTGGGTTCGATACATTCCTCAAAATTTTTACGGTTGATATTTGGCGCTCAACCTTTTTTGATGTGTTGTCATGGACGGTCATTTGGACACTCGTTGCTTCCACTCTTCAAGTGGCGGCAGGTATTTTATTGGCGGTGATCGTCAACCAAAAAGACCTTCGGTTGAAGAAATTGTATCGAACCATTTTCGTATTGCCGTGGGCTGTGCCGGGATTTGTGACGATTTTAGTGTTTGCTGGCTTATTTAATGACAGTTTTGGAGCCATCAATCATACAATTTTAGCGGCGCTTGGCATCGATCCAATCCCTTGGATGACTGATGAGCATTGGACGAGGGTGGCGCTCATCCTCATGCAAGGATGGTTGGGATTCCCATATGTGTTTGTCGTGACGACGGGCGTTTTGCAGTCGATTCCTGAAGAATTGTATGAAGCAGCGACGATTGACGGAGCTTCCATGTTTGCCAAATTTCGATATATTACATTGCCGATGGTGCTGTTGGCGATGGCCCCGATTATTATTACACAGTTTACCTTTAACTTTAATAACTTCAACATTATTTATCTGTTTAATGGAGGCGGACCGGCTGTTCCGGGATCGACAGCGGGAGGAACGGATATCCTTGTGTCTTGGATTTATAAATTGACGATGCAATCAAGCCAATATGCGTTGGCTGCCGCTTTAACAATTTTGTTATCTTTGTTTGTCATGGGGATTGCGTTATGGCAATTTCGACGGACCAATTCTTTTAAAGAGGGAGTATAGAACATGAGATCCAGTGTCAGGTCAAAAAAATTCCTTCGCCTCTTCGTATCCTATGCCATTTTAACGTTTGTCGCCGTGGCAATCATCTATCCGCTGCTTTGGACTATTGGTGCCAGCCTGAATCCGGGGAACAGTTTAATCAGCACCACCCTTATCCCCAAAAAACCGACGCTTGATCATTATCGCGAGTTGTTTGCGGGCAAAGAAAGCTTACTGTACGAACGCTGGTATTGGAATTCGATGAAAATTAGCTTTTTTACGATGCTTGGTTCCGTGATTAGTGTTTCGTTTACCGCCTATGCATTTTCGCGCTTTCGATTTAAGGGAAGAAGAAATGCTTTAACGTTGTTTTTGCTGCTGCAAATGGTGCCGCAGTTTTCTGCGTTGATCGCTTTGTTTGTTTTGGCGCAAATGCTTGGGATGCTCAATAGTCACTGGCTGTTAATTTTGCTTTATATCGGCGGGCAAATTCCGATGAATACGTACTTGATGAAGGGATATATGGATTCGATCCCGAGAGATTTGGATGAAAGTGCCAAAATCGATGGAGCGAGCAATACGAGGATCTTTTTCCAAATTCTTTTGCCGCTGTCTAAACCAATGATTGCAGTCGTGGCGATGAACGGATTTACCGGACCGCTTGGTGATTTTGTGTTATCATCGGCCATTCTCCGAACTCCTGATGCTTATACGCTTCCGATCGGGCTGTATAATCTCGTTAACGAAGTGATGGGGGCGAGCTATACGACGTTTGCAGCCGGGGCGCTTCTGATTAGCATTCCGGTAGCGATTGTCTTTTTGATGTTGCAACGGAACTTTGTGTCCGGATTGACATTGGGTGGAATCAAAGGATGATGCAGGGAAAGGAGACGACGTAATGCCAAAATATGAACGAACGTATATAACACAAGCGAACTTCATTCTTCATGGAGGAGATTACAACCCTGATCAATGGTTGGATCGGCCGGATCTTTTGCAGGCGGATCTTGAGTTGATGAAACTCTCCCACACAAACACATTCACGATTGGTGTATTTGCTTGGTCTGCTCTCGAACCGGAAGAAGGGGTTTATCGTTTTGAATGGCTCGATAAAGTGTTTGACGACATTTACCGTATTGGCGGGCGGGTGATTTTGGCTACGCCAAGCGGTGCTCGACCAGCATGGTTGTCGCAAAAGTATCCGGAAGTGTTGCGGGTGAATGCGGCGCGTGTTCGACAGTTGCATGGCGGGCGTCATAATCATTGTTTTACCTCGAGCGTATACCGTGAAAAAACTCAACATATCAATCGATTGCTGGCGGAACGGTACGGAGATCATCCTGCTTTGCTCATGTGGCACGTTTCCAATGAATACGGCGGGGAATGCCATTGTAATTTGTGCCAAGAAGCGTTTCGTGAATGGTTGAAAAACAGATACAATCATGATCTTGACGCGCTGAATGCCGCTTGGTGGACGTCATTTTGGAGCCATACGTACACCGACTGGTCGCAAATCGAGTCGCCGTCTCCGATTGGTGAGCATACGATTCATGGGTTGAATCTTGATTGGAAACGGTTTGTGACAGATCAGACGATTTCCTTTTTTGAAAACGAGATCGTTCCGCTTCGGGAGTTGACGCCTCATATTCCGATTACAACGAATTTTATGGCGGATACGCATGACTTAATTCCTTTTCAAGGACTTGACTACAGCAAGTTTGCAAAGCATCTTGACGTCATTAGTTGGGACGCCTATCCTGCTTGGCACAATGATTGGGAGAGCACTGCTGATTTGGCTATGAAAGTCGGTTTTATCAATGATTTGTATCGAAGTTTGAAGCAGCAGCCATTTTTACTGATGGAATGCACGCCGAGTTTAGTGAACTGGCATAAAGTGAACAAAGCGAAGCGGCCAGGCATGCACTTTTTATCTTCGATGCAAATGATCGCTCATGGTTCCGACAGCATCCTCTATTTTCAATGGCGCAAGTCGCGGGGGGCGTTTGAGAAACTTCATGGTGCAGTCGTCGACCATGACAATCGCACGGATAACCGTGTATTTCAAGAGGTTTCTAAAGTTGGGAAAGCGCTCGAGAAAATGTCTGGCATCGTCGGAACCAATCGGCCGGCGGAAGTGGCCATTTTGTATGATTGGGAAAACAATTGGGCGTTAAATGATGCGCAAGGATTTGCGACTGAAACGAAACGGTATCCACAAACGCTCGTACAGCATTATCGCCCCTTTTGGGAGCGGGATATCCCTGTTGATGTCATCACGAAGGAACAAGACTTTTCCCGCTACAAATTGCTGATTGCGCCGATGCTTTACTTAGTGAGCGAAGAGACGATTGCTCGTTTGAAACAGTTTGTAGGGAGCGGTGGAACGCTTGTCATGACTTATATAAGTGGAATGGTCAATGAATGTGATTTAGCGTATTTAGGTGGCTGGCATCCCGATTTGAGGAAAACATTCGGCATCGAACCGATCGAAACGGATACTCTTTATCCACGCGATCGAAATTCGGTTCATTATCGTGGACAGTCTTACGAGTTGAAAGACTATGCAACGGTGATCAAGGTGTATACTGCAACAGTCGAAGGAGTTTATGAAGATGATTTTTATGCGGGTACGCCCGCTGTGACGAGCAACCAATACGGGAAAGGTCAAGCCTATTATATTGGCGGCCGCCTAGAGGATCAATTCCATAGAGATTTTTATCAAGAATTGATGGAAAAGCTCGATTTGAGGCCTGTCTTGTTTGTAAAGCATGGAAAAGGAGTATCCGTCCAAGCGCGGCAAGCCCCGGAATGTGATTATGTGTTTATTATGAATTTTACGGAGGAGAAACAGGCTGTTGTTGTTGAGGAAAAGGTGAAGGATCTGTTCACTGGCGAGGAAATCGAAGGGGAGATCACGCTAGGTAAATACGAGGTGCGAGTCGTGGAGAAAAGGAGATAAAGGAGAGAGAATCGTTCAAGCAACAAATCTGTCAAATAGAAAGGCTGGTTTCACACGGCAGCCAATCAAGTGTTTTGGTGTGCGATGTTAAAATAGTCATGGAGGCGGGGGAGAGGATGAGGAAACGATTTTTTTTCATACTAGTCGCCATGATGGTGATGATCATGCCGTTTTCGTCCAATCATATTCATAAAGCAGCGGCTGATTCGTATAATTATTTAATTAACGGGGGATTTGAATCGGATTTTTGGGCTGATGGGTCATGGACAGTCACTGCACAGGATTGGAGTTCTGTTGATCTACAGCGTTTTTCTTATTCAAATGATGCATGGATCGTTCCGAATGAGGGAGATAGCGCCTTTAAATACTGGGTCCGCGATATAGCGAACGGAAATCAAACATTTACATTGAAGCAAACGATCGGACAGCTGCCGCCAGGGAGTTATGAACTTTCTGTTCAATCAATGGGAGGAGCAGGAGACGAAGCGGGTCATATTCAATTGTTCGCAGGCGATCAGATGGCGGAGGCTGTTGTTACAAAAGGATATAATTCTTGGGAGACGGTTAAATTGGAATTCACACTGGAAGAAGAAGCGTTGAACTTTGAAGTCGGTGCAATAGTTACTGGGAAACCGAACGCTTGGGGCTATATGGATCATTTTCAGTTGATATCGCTGAACAGAGCGGGAGGCCGAGAGGGGCCAAAGCCTGTTCCAGCTGATATTTTTGTAAAAAGGGTGGATGGCCTAAGCAAAGGGTTCGTTAAAGGGGTCGATGTTTCGAGTATTATCGCACTTGAGGACAGTGGAGTGAAATTTTACAACGCGGCTGGTAAGAAACAAGATATTTTTAAAACGCTAAAAGAAGCCGGGATCAATTATGTACGGGTGCGCGTATGGAACGATCCTTATGATGAGAAAGGGCATGGGTATGGAGGCGGGAATAACGATTTGAAAAAAGCCATTGAGATTGGAAAGCGAGCTACGGCCAATGGGATGAAGGTGCTAGTGGACTTCCACTATTCCGATTTTTGGGCCGACCCTGCCAAACAACGCCCTCCCAAAGCGTGGGCAAACCTCAATTTTGAAGCAAAAAAGAAAGCTTTATACCGATTCACGAAGGAAAGTTTAGAAGCAATGTTGAAAGAAGAAATTCAAGTCGGAATGGTTCAAATTGGAAATGAAACAAATGGAGCTTTTGTCGGGGAAACGGATTGGGCGAAAATATGTGAGTTGATGAATGCAGGAAGCAGAGCGGTAAGGGAGATGAATCGGAATATACTGGTTGCGCTTCATTTTACGAATCCCGAAACTCCAGGCAGATATGCATCCATAGCGAAAATGCTTGCTGAACATAAAGTGGATTACGATGTGTTCGCTAGCTCCTATTACCCGTTTTGGCATGGTACTTTAGCCAATTTAACGTCTGTGTTGAAACATGTAGCCAATACGTATCATAAAAAAGTGATGGTGGCAGAAACATCCTATCCATATACGAAAAAAGATGGAGACGGCCATGAAAATACAGCTCCAAAGAGTTCTGGACAAATACTGAACTATCCGATTACTGTCCAAGGGCAAGCGAACTCGATTCGAGATGTGATTCAGGCGGTGGCGGCTGTAGGTAAACGGGGGATCGGGGTGTTTTACTGGGAACCTGCATGGATTCCTGTTGGCCCTCCTGAACGTCTCAAGCAAAATGAGAAAAAATGGGAAAAATATGGATCTGGTTGGGCGTCTAGTTTTGCTGCTGAATATGATCCTGATGCGGCGATATGGCACGGGGGGAGTGCTGTAGATAATCAAGCGCTGTTCGATTTTAATGGCCGACCTTTACCATCATTATATGTGTTTAAATATGTAAACACAGGAGCTGTAGCTCCTTTGAAAATCGATGAAATCAAAGACATATATATTCGCGCTATAGTTGGTGAACCGGTTGAGTTGCCTGATACGGTAACAGCTACTTATAATGATGGGAGCCAACGCTCTGTTTCTGTGAAATGGAATCAGGACGAGTTGGATCAAGCGCTGAGAATTGGCATCGGAACACATGTGATTCAAGGTATAGTGGAGGGTGGAGAGACGGTAAAAGCCTATCTTGACATTACGCCGAAGAACTATGTAGTCAATCCGAGCTTCGAGGATCAAGACAGAACGATGTGGACCATCATTTATCGAAACGGCACCTCTCCACATACGGATTATTTGGAGAAAGCTGCGGATGCGAAATCGGGAAACTATTCCCTTCACTTCTATTCGAGCGAGGCTGTTGATTTCCAGGTAGAACAGACGATCACGGGATTGGAGCCCGGATATTATGATTTATCGATGTTTTTGCAAGGAGGAGATGCCTCCGATGCAGAAATATACTTGTATGCGAAAACAGGAGGTAAAGAGTATCGAGCGGCTGCCAGGGTGAATGGTTGGTTGAATTGGAGTCATCCTGAGATTCATGATATTTATATTGGTGACGGAACCGTGACGATCGGAGTGAGCATCAAGGCAAATGGCGGCGCTTGGGGAACGCTGGATGATTTTCAATTATATCGAACTAAGTAACGAACTTTAAAAACCGGGCTGAGAAGAGCCCGGTTCCTTCATGTGTGAGCATGAATTTGGAGATGGAAGATTGCGCTATGAGTCTTGCATAAGCGGAATCCATTGCGACCCTAAGGTTTTTGGAATCACGCCGTCCTGTGCCATCTGCGAATGACAAAACTTGCAAGCAAAATGAGGATAACGGAACCGATCAGCGCGGGGATGATGTCAAATCCGCCGATGGTCGGCCCCCAGTTGCCAAAGAGCGCCGTTCCAAGCCAGGCTCCGATAAACCCAGCAATAATGTTGCCAATGATTCCGCCGGGAATATCGCGGCCTGTTAGAAGACCTGCGAGCCAACCGATGACGCCCCCGACAATCAAGCTCCACAAAAATGACATGGATGATTCCTCCCTCAAATCATGAAAAGGATTCTTTTGTAATTTATATTGTGCGTCAAAAGGAGCATCAATTATGCACGCAAAAGCCCCATCATACTTTATCGGCGCGCATTCTCTGTTTTGGGCGTTTTGTCCGGGGGCAGAGTTTTGGCTGCGTATTGGAAACCATTGTGTTCATGATAACGGATAAATCGCCAGCTTCTCTTCCGTCTTCGTGCGCGGCCGGGCAGGAGGGATTTGATCGGGATCGAAGAAGCCGAGATGCAAAAGTCAAAACCGCGCTTGACTTGCAGTCAAACGCGGCTTTCGGATGAAGGAAAACTAGCGAATGGATTCAAGCTGCTTGGCCAAATGGTGGAGTTTTTTCTCGTGCTGGATGGTTTTGGACGCGAGGAAATGGACGGTTTCTTGCGTTTCGGTCAGCTCCACGCGCAAGCCAGCGAATTTTTGTTCGAGTCGGTCGAACCGCTCGTTCACCTCGGCGCGAAATTGCTGCATTTCCGCTCTCAATTGGTTGGCTGTGTCTTGCATCTCCGCTCTCAATTGGTTGGCTGTGTCTTGCATCTCCGCTCTCAATTGGTTAGCCATGTCTTGCATTTCCGCTCTCAGTTGGTTAGCCGTTTCTTGGATTTCTGCTCTCAACTGGTTGGCGGTGTCTTGGATTTCCGCTCTCAGCTGACTTCCCATTTCGTCAATTTGGGTGCGGATGTCGTGGGAAAACATTTTCAGCGCCTCGACTACTTCTTTCACGATGGTATCGCGTTCCATGCTTGTTCACCTCCTCTTTTTTGATTATACAACGTGGAGCAGGGAAAGAAAACTATGTTTTGAACAAGCTTTTTCTCCGTTTTCATTTGATTGATCGTTGGCTCGAGTTGCGGCGTCGTGATTGGTCCATGATCATGGTGGCGTTTTGAGGGAACAGGTGGCTCGGCTTATTTTTTGTAATTTTTAACAAATATAACCCGAGTTCGACAGTTTTGAGGCCATTTTAGGCAAATGGAAATGATCAAAATGCTGTTATATCAAGCACTTCGTGGTGCGGATCCTAGAAAAAACTTCGAATTTCACAGGCACACGATTTATTCATTTATTCTTTTAAAAACGGAGACCTTTCTCAACGAACCGAGCTGACGTCCAAGCAAGCGCAACTCTTTGCGGCTCTAGGCTGGAGCCTCCGCCGAAGATCCTAGGCATCCATCCTCGCGCCTAGATACACGCTCAAGGTATGCCCAAATGCCTCCGATCCCCTTTTGTATCAAGGGACGTTGCCTAGTGACTGTCGAACTCGGGTCGAACTCAGGCCATCTTTTTCCCTTCATTTCTCTTCATAATCGTTGCCGCCGTACATGCCTTTTCACCATTTTGCCATAGTTTTTTGAATATATTGTGAAATGGTGAACAAACTTATTTCGTTTGTCTGAAAAAGGAGTATGATAAAAGTGTAAGGAACATCTTCCAAAATGAGAGGGGAGACATACAATGGTAGTAAAATGGCTGCGCGAACACGTTACAGCGTCAGCGTTGATGGTAGTATTGAGGCTGTATTTAGGATATGAGTGGATGGTGGCGGGATGGGAAAAAATCACACAAGGGTTTGACGCCACCGGATTTTTAAAAGGAGCATTGGCGAAGGCCACGGGCGAACACCCGGCCGTGCAAAGCTGGTGGGCGGCGTTTATCGAAAACGTAGCGCTGCCGAATGTCGGATTATTCAACTTCCTCGTGCCATGGGGCGAATTTCTCGTTGGGATCGCACTTATTCTCGGATTGTTTACGACATTCGCCGCCCTCATGGGAGCAGTCATGAACTTCGCCTTCATGTTCTCGGGCACGACGAGCACGAACCCGCAAATGGTGCTGCTGACGGTGTTCATTCTCGTCGCTGGAGCGAACGCGGGCCGCTACGGTTTGGACCGTTGGGTATTGCCGTATCTCCGTGAGCGGATGGGCAGCATGCATCGCCCGAATCATCCGCACCGTCCGGCTGCGGCGCATAAGTAACCGTGGGTGCATTCTTGAAACGGGTGCGAACTCCCCCTTGAACGGCTGCTTCTTTCCATATGGAGGGAGCGGCCGTTCGTTTTGTTCACTGGCGGCGAGTGATTGAGTATATTTTTTTGAAAAAGTGTTTTATCTTTGATTGGATCGCGTTAGTTGAGTGTTAAAACAATATTAATACCCGTGGTGCTAGTTGAGCGCTAGCGCTCAACTAGCCCGAGAACAACAAGTGAGTAAGCCAGTAAAATACCATCCAGTGCCGTTTCAAATCCAGAAACCGAGTTTGCGCGAATCTTGGTGATCCGATACGAATCGACTAAAATCGAAAACACGGTTTCCACCACTTTACGTTTTCGCTTCATCCATTGTTTCCATGCATCCGAT
>NZ_PIJF01000067.1:0-13911 GCF_002809985.1 Geobacillus sp. WSUCF-018B | reverse complement strand
CGTAAAGGGTTCTTGTGTGTGGCTTACCGTTCAGCGAACACACACAAGTCGCTTGAAGCCCCCACCTCTAAGCGAAGCGTAGGTGGTGGGTAGTTCACTGGGACATCGTCTTACGGTTCCAGATTGGCTTGGTACGCGTACCATCATGTTTACTAATCGATGCCGGCTCGTTTCCTCCAGGCAGGCAAGCTGGGAACATGGCTTCCTCAAGGTTTGTGTTTTCATGTTGGGGCCAATGGCCCGTCACAACCCTTTCGGCGTCACTTTCTTTTCGACTTTGCGCAGCAGCCAGTCAAAGGCAATCGCTAAGATCGCCGCAGGAATGGCCCCGGCTAAAATCAAGTTTTTATCGGCGATGCGCAAGCCGCGGTCGATCAAGTCGCCAAGACCGCCGGCGCCGATGAAGGTCGCCAAGGCGGCGACGCCGATCGTCAGCACCGTCGCCGTGCGCACGCCAGCCATAATGACGGGAAGCGAGAGAGGAAGCTCCACCATCCATAAAATTTGCCGCGATGTCATCCCCATCCCTCGGCCAGCGTCCACCAGCGCCGGGTCGACGCCGAGAATCCCAGTGTACGTGTTGCGCAAAATCGGAAGCAAGGCGTACAGCGTCAACGCGATGATCGCCGGCAGTTTGCCGATGCCGAAAATCAGAAGCATAAACCCAAGCAAGGCCAGGCTCGGAATCGTCTGAATGATGGCGGCCACGCCGATGATCGGCTCGGCAAGTTTGCGATACCGCGTCAATACGACGCCAAGCGGCACGGCGATGACGATCGCAATGCCCATGGCGATAGCGGATAAGAGCACATGCTCTTGAAAGGCGATCCAAATATCATTCTTTCGTTCGATCAACGTCTGCAATAATTCCATTGTATCCCTCCTTGGCGGAAAAAGCGGCAGCGGATGGCTGCTGCTTCGTCGTGAGAAGTTCAGATAAAAACGGTCATCCCTTTTTATTCGCAAGCAGAACGAATTCCGTTGACAAACCGCTCGAGGCCATTTTTCCTTTTCAACATGAGGCATGTTGTTCAAGCGAGGCGATTGCGGCATCGAGTTTTCCGGCTGTGATTTGCCTGCGCATGTTCCGTTGCCCGTTATGCGTGCTGCTGGAACGTCCACTCAGCGAGTGCGCGCATCATGCTCGAGCGCGTAATCCCCCCGATAAGACGGTCGCCATCGAGCACCGGAATGATGCGCACATCCGGATCTTGGAACAGAGCGGCGACGTTCGTGACGTCCGCTTCTTTCGCCAACGTCGTCACATCGTAATCGGCGATGTCGGCGACTAACAAATGCTCTTCCCGATAGCGCTCCTCGATTTGTTTCAACGTCACGATGCCGAGAAACGATTGCTTTTTATCGACCACAATCAAACTGTCGACTTTTTTCGCTTTCATCAATCGGAACGCTTCCGCTAAACCGCGGCGCGGCGAGATCGTCGCGACATCAACCGACATTAAATCTTCCGCCGTCGGCACGGCCGTCTGGCGGGTCCGCAGCCGGTCTTCGCCGATAAACTCGCGGACGAACGAGTTCGCCGGCCGCCGAAGCATTTGGTCGGGCGTCGCAAATTGGACGATTTCCCCGTCCTTCATCAAGGCGATCCGATCGGCGATTTTAATCGCTTCGTCCATATCGTGGGTGACAAAGACAATCGTTTTCTGAATCTCTTCTTGCAGGCGGACGATGTCATCTTGCAGCTGTTCGCGGCTGATCGGGTCAAGAGCGCTGAACGGCTCATCCATCAAAATAATATCCGGTTCAGCCGCCAAGGCGCGGACGACGCCGACGCGCTGCTGCTGGCCGCCGCTGAGCTCTGACGGGTAGCGGTGCTTGAACGTCGCTGGATCCAATCCGACGAGCTCGAGCAATTCGTCGACCCGTTTTTCATAGGCGTGTTTTTCCCACTTTTTTAGTTTCGGCACAAGTGCGATGTTTTCTGCGATCGTCATATGTGGAAACAAGCCGATTTGCTGGATGACGTAGCCGATGTTGCGCCGCAGCTCAACCGGGTCGAGCTCAGAAATGTCTTGCCCGTCGATGTACACTTTGCCCGATGTCGGCTCGATCAGGCGGTTGATCATCCGCATTGTCGTCGTTTTCCCGCAGCCGCTCGGCCCGATCAAGGCGACCAGCTCGCCTTTGCGGATTTCAAGATTCATATTTTTTAAGGCGACAAAGCCGTCCTCATACTGTTTCGTGACGTTTTCAAATCGAATCATCCAAATTCCTCGCTTTCTAGTCGATCAGTCCTTCCGATTTCAAAAAGTTGATTGCCACCTCACGCGGCTGTTTTCTTTCCAAGTTCACTTGGCCGTTTAGTTCCATCATTTTTTCATCGGTCAAAATGTTGGCCAACTTGTTCAGTTTCTCCTCAAGCCCGGGATTGGCATCGAGCACTTCCTGGCGGATGATCGGCACGGCGTGGTATGGCGGGAAGTAGTTCTTATCATCTTTTAGCACGACCAAATCATATTTTTTGATTCTTGCATCAGTCGTATAGGCGGTGATGACGTCAATCTCCCCGTTTTTCGCCGCTTCGTATTGCAGGTCTGGATCGATCGTCACTTTTTTCTTGAACTGAAATCCGTACGCATCGACAAGCCCATCATAGCCGTCGCTTCGCTCAAAAAACTCGGCGTCCGACCCGAAGGTGAGGGAGGACGAGTGTTTGGCCAAATCGGAGTACGTTTTTACCCCGAGCTTTTCCGCCAAGTCTCTGCGCATGGCCAAGGCGTAGGTGTTGTTAAATCCGAGTGGTTTGAGCCAAGCGATGTTGTATTTTTTCTTATATAATTTCTTCGTTTCATTGTAGATTTGTTCGGGCGTCTTTTTAGGATCGTACGGCTGTTTTAAAATGTTTAAGTATCCCGTTCCGGTGTACTCAACGTACATGTCGACATCGCCATTTTCAATGGCTTGCTGCAACATAAACGCGCCGCCTAGACTGTCCTTCACTTCCACATCCAAATCGGTGTTGGCCTTTACATATTCCGCCAACAAATGCGTCAAAATCACCTGCTCGGTAAACTTCTTCCCGCTAATGACGATTTTCCCTTTCGCATCACTCGTTTCGCTGCAGGCCGCTAACCCAAACACAAGCCCGACAGCGAGCAAAGATCGAATCCATTTTCGCAACACAATTCCTCCTTTTTCGGCTGTTGTCATACAAATGAACGGGGATAAAAAAAGCAGCAAAAGGACGCGGAGGGGATGAAAAAGCGTCACAAACAAAGGATACCGCAATTTGGGTGCAACTGGCAAATTTGGTATCAGCCGATATGTTTGCCTCTCGCCTGCTCTCGCGGTGATGATGGCCCTCTCCTCCTTGATCCTAAAAAATGCTCCGGAATGCTGGCGAATCCTCCTAGATGCTCCGAATTCGAGATGTTTGCATAAGCCTCGTGTTCATCCATCGATGCGCCAGCCAGGCATGACCCGCGCCGTTCATCGAGAGTGCGGGGTGATGCTACCACTTGCCGCGAGAAGGCCGGCGCCTTGGCAAATGGTCAAGGTGAAGGCTAATCGATAAACACTCGAACAAAAAAGGCAGCTCACGGCTGCCTAGTGAAAAGGGAATAGGTGTTGAACATTTCTCTGTGGGGAACGTGTTACGCATAAACAAGGCGATGAAGGGCGCTTTCCGTTTTGAAGACGCGGGCGTTTAAAACAGAGAGTCCCGCTTCATGTTCGGCGAGGGCAGGCAGCACTTTGTCTTCAAGGATGGATGTGATACGGGTGAGGTCGCCTTTCATATGGTGAAGGTCGTGCGCCATCGCCTCGTATTTGGCGGTCAGCACTTCTTGCCCATGGCGGAGCGCTTCAACGATCGCCTTCGTTTCGCTTGTGCGCTCATCCAGCAAGTCGATTCTCTGGGCAAGCGTGGCCGTCTGCTCTCTCAGTTGACCGACCTGGTGTTCAAGGTTGCTTGTCCGCTCATCGAGCTGGGCCACTTGCCCTTCCAAGGCGCCAACCCGCTGCTCGAGCGACTCGACCGCCGTGCGCGTCGCTTTCACTTCATGCAAAATTTCCCGCAGCAACGCTTCCATTCGTTTCACCTCCTTTTCCCCTCTATTTTACAAAAAACGCGCGCCGATGGCGAGAAAAAATAGGAAAACGGTTTTTGCTAGAAAAATAGCGGAGAAAATCGTTACAATAAACATAGGAAAAAACCGAAGCAAAGGTGGACGGAGATGGACGCCACGTGGTTGAAGCCCATTGTCGAAACAAAATATTTATCGACGGAAAATGCGCACCGCTACCGGGCGATTTTGCGCTATTTCTACATTCAGCACGAGCGGATGCGGCAATATTTGTTTCCGGAAGAAGTGTACGCCTTTTTAAAGCAGCACGAGGAGTTTGCCGATTACACAGAAGACGACTTGCAGCAAGACCTCGACCAGCTCGTGAAATGGAACAACTTGATCGCCCGTCAAGAGACGTCCCACGTGCGGACGATTGAAGAGTTTAAGAAAAAGCGATTCCGCTACCAATGCAGTCCGTACACGGTGGAGATCGAGCGGATGATCCGCACGCTTGAGCAGCTTGGGGATTCGTTCGGAGGATCGCTTGAGAAAACGCGGTTTGACCGCTTGTATGCTTCCCTTTCCCGCATCGAGGCGATCATCGCCTCCGGGTTTCAGGAACAGAGAGATGAAATGTACCAAGTATGGGAAGAGACGTTCGATTATTTCAAGAAAATCATCCAAAATTCCGCAGACTATATGGCCTATTTACATAGCGAAAACGTGGAAGAGCGGATGACGTCTGAGTCGTTTCTCGTCTATAAAGAGCAGTTTACCTCGTATTTGCGCGATTTTATCGTCGCCTTGCAAAAAACGTCGATGCAAATCGAACAATTGCTGGAAAACTTGCCGGAGGATGGGGTTCGGCAGTTCATCGGGCATGTCGTCGACTATGAGCGGTCGATTCCGCGCTTTGCCGATTCACTGCCGCCGCGTCCGATGCAGATTGAAGAAAAATGGGAGACGTGGCGCAGCTTGTGTGAATGGTTTTTAGGCCGCAACGGGCGCGAGAGCGAGCTTTTGTTTTTGCAATATCAGACGAATGAGGCGATTCGCCGCCTGACGCGCGTCGTGCAGCGGCTTGGCGAGCGGCATCATCATTTTCGCAGCCGCAAAGGCGACTACTTGCATTTGGCGCGGTGGTTTTCCCGTCTCGAATCGATTGAAGAGGCGCATTGTCTGTCGGCGGTCGTGTTCGGCTGTTTCCATACGAAACATCTCGTCGCTGACACGGAAGCGACCGACAACATATACCGCGATGTGTGGGACGAGCCGCCAGCTGAGTGGGTGACGAAGCCGCGCGTCCGCCATTATGGGGAAAAGAAAAAGCCGCAGGCGATGGAAGATAAAGAGCGGGAGAAAGAAGAAGCGCGTCTCCGCTATTTGGAAGAAAAAGCGCGCGAGGAAGCGGCGCTTAGGCAGCTTGTGACCGACGGGAAAATCGTGCTGGCTGACCTTCCCGAGGTGACTCCATATGTACGAAAAACGCTGCTCGGTTGGATCGCCAAGGCGATGGGGCGCGAGGGGCAAGCAATGAAGACGGAAAACGGGTGGGTGGTCAAGGTGGCGGCGAAAGAGGGGACGATTTGCCTTCGGGCGGAAGACGGGGAACTCGTAATGCCCAACTATGAAATCCACGTGCTGGCAGGAGGTGAATGAGCGTGGAGACGGCGTTTGACGACAAGGCGAAGGAAGCGCTCGCCGCGCTGTTTGAGCAGTTTTGGATCATTCGCGACCAAGAGCCGGATTTGTATCAGCTCATCCGCGAGCGTGAACATGTGTTGAAACGGTATGTGGAGGAGAAGTTTGGGTATCGACTCATCGTCCACCGCTATTTCGCCAAGCTCGAGAAAATTCCCGCCGATCCCGAGCCGTGGATGGGCATCGAGTCGTTTCAAGAGCCGCTTGACTATGCGTTGTTTTGCTGCTTGATGGCGTATTTGGAAGGCAAGGCGGTGGAGGACAAGTTTTTGCTTTCCGACGTGTGCGAAGAAATCCGCGCCATGTACCCAGGGGATTTGCCGGTCGATTGGACGAACTACGCGCATCGGCGCGCGCTCATCCGCGTGTTGAAAACGGCGGAACAAATCGGGCTCGTCCGCCGGATGGACGGGGAGATTGAAGCGTTCGCGCAACATGCGGAGGAAGAAGCGTTGTACGAAGTGCCCGTGCTCGCCCGCTATTTTATGCGTACGCATCCGAAAGATTTGCTTCGGTATGAATCGATTGAGGAGCTGATGGCCGAGGAGTGGAAAGCCTCGCCGCAAGATTATCGGCGCCATCGCCTGTATCGAAAGCTGTTTTTATCCCCGGCGGTGCACCGGACGGAAGGCGACGAGCAAGATTTTTACTACTTGCGCAACTTCCGCCATCGGCTGCGCGATGATATCGAAGCGCATACGCCGTTTCGGTACGAGTTGTACAAAAACGCCGCCATGTTGACGCTGCCTGAGCGGCAGGCGCCGTACACGACATTTCCCGACCAGAAAGGAACGTCGGAGATTATCCTTCATTTTTCTGCCTTGGTGCGCGAGCGGCTTCAGGACTATCCGCCGGATGAATACGGCCGCATTCGCTTGACGCCGGAACAGTTTTCCGCTTGGCTTGCCGATTGCCGCCGCCGTTACGGGGCGGGGTGGGGGAAAACGTACCGTGACATGTCGGCCGCCGAGCTCGTCCGCGAGGTGCTTGCGGCGCTTTGCGAATGGCGCATGGCTGATATAGAGCGCGACACAGGAATGATCGTTCTCTATCCGCTTCTCGGACGGGTGGCGGGACGGTATCCAGATGATTTTGACGCAAAAGAGGGGGAGGAACATGGCGAATCCATGGGTGCTTCATCGCGCGGGACTGATTAACTTTTGGTATTACGACGAGCAATACTTTCACTTCGCTGACGGCAAGCTGCTGTTGCGGGGGAGCAACGGGGCGGGCAAGTCGGTGACGATGCAAAGCTTGATCCCGGTGCTGCTTGACGGCAAGAAGACGCCCGACCGCCTCGATCCGTTCGGCTCGCGGGCGCGGCGGATGGAAGACTACTTGCTTGGAGAAAAAGATGTCGTCAACCGCGACGAGCGGACGGGGTATTTGTTTTTGGAATACAAACGAAAAGCATCCGACCAATACGTCACAACGGGCATCGGCCTGCGGGCAAAGCGGCAAAAAAGCCTCGACTTTTGGGGGTTTGTCATTTTCGACAACCGCCGCATCGGTCATCATCTTACCCTATATAAAAAAGAAAAAACAGGAGAGAAAATCCCGCTCACTAAACGCGAGCTCGCCGCAGCGCTCGGCGCGGGCGGGACGGTCGTCGACACGCAAAAAGAGTATATGGAGCTTGTGAATAAACATGTGTTTCGCTTTGAATCGCTTGAGTCGTTTCAAGAGCTCATCGAACTGCTCATTCAACTGCGCAGCCCGAAGCTGTCGAAAGACTTTAAGCCGACGGTCATTTATGAGATTTTGGAAAGCTCGCTGCCTCCGTTGACTGATGACGAGCTCCGCCATCTATCGGACACGATCGAAAACATGGACCAAGCCAAGCAGCAGCTTGAGCAGCTCGAGCGTGACGAGCGGGCGTTGAAGCGCCTTTGCGATCAATACCGCCTGTACAACGAATATATGATCGCCGAAAAAGCGGCAGAATACGTAAAAGCGGTCAAGCAGGCCGAACAGCTCGCCGCCGAGCAACAACGCCTGCACGATGAAGAAGAGCAGGCGCGAACGACGCTTGATGAGCTTGAGGAGTCCATCACCCGCCTTGGCCGCGAAGAAGACGTGCTGCGAGCGCGCGAAATCGATTTGGCCGGCCACGAAGTGTTCCAGCAGGCGGAGAAGTATGAACAGCTGAAAGCTGAACAGCAGCGCCTAGAGGAACGGCGGAAGCGTCACGAACAAACGATTGCGGAAAAAGAACGACAGGAACGTCAGCACCGCCGCCGCCTCGATGAAGCGGAAGCACGGTTGGACGACCTTGAGCGGAAGCTTGAAGACGAGATGGAGCAGCTGCGTATGGATGCCGACGAAGGATCCTTTTCCTTGCATGAAACGAACGAAGGCGACTTTCACCGCCATCGCCAAAAGGAGCAGGAGTTTTTGTTTGCCGCTTGGAAACAGGAAGCCGACCGCCATATCGAGCGGCTTGAAGGGCTGGCCCGCCTTTGGCGCAGGCATGACGAGGTGAAACAGCGCTATGAGGAAGCGAGCAGCGAAGCGGGCGAACGGCAGCGGGAAATGGACGAATGGCGCCATCAGCAGCGGAAATGGGAAGAGCTGCTCGAGCAGGAGAAAGAGCGGTTTGAACAAGCCGTGCTGGCTTGGATCGGGCAAGGAGACGTCGACATTTCCGAAGCGGATATTCAGTCGTTTTTGCAACAAATGGACGCCCTCTATGAGCAGTATTCGCTCGATGATCTGAAGCGCCCGTTCGTGCAAGCGTATTACGATGCCGTCGGGAAGAAAAAGGATGAGAAATGGCGGCTCGAGCATGACATCCGTCTGTTGGAAGAGAAACGGGCAGAACGTGAAGCCGAACTGCGCCGTTGGCGGGAACAACGCGACCCCGAGCCTGAACGGGATGAACAAACGACAGCCGCCCGGTTGGCGTTGGAGGAGAAAGGCATTCCGTTTGTCCCGCTTTATGCCGCGGTGGAATTTGTCGACGATGTGCCTGACGATGTGCGCGAGCGAATCGAATCGGCGCTTTCGCACGCGGGGCTGCTTGACGCCCTCATTACTGCTCGCGAGATCGACGTCGCCTGCGACCGTGTGCTCATTCCGAAACCGGTCCATATGGCGCACACGCTTGCTGATTATTTGCGCCCAGATGCCAATGCCCCTGTGTCAATGGAGCGGATTGACGAAGTGCTCCGAAGCATCGTCATCACCGATGCCGACCAAGAAGGCGGCATGACGATCGATGAAACGGGGCGCTATTCGCTCGGCCTTGTCCGCGGCCATGCACCGCGGGGATCGAAGGCGGCGTTCATTGGCCGTGCGGCGCGCGAGCGGTGGCGGCTTGAAAACATCGCGGCGCTGGAAGCGGAGATCGCCGCGATGGGGCAAGAGATCGACCGTCTGCGTGGGGCGCATGAGGACGTGGAAGCGGCCATTCAAGCGCTCGCCGACTGGTTGGCGTCCTTCCCGGCGGACCGCGACGTGCGCACCGCGTTTGACGAAGCGCAAGAAGCGCGCCGCCAAGCGGAAAGCAAAGAGCGGGAATGGAAGCGGCAAGAAGAAAAAGCGGCCCTCCTTGCGCGCGAATGGAAACAAATCAAACAGCAGCTTCGTGACGAATCGGCTGAGCTTGATTTAGCCTTCACCTTGGACGGCTGCGAACAAGCCATGCTCGCCATGAAATCGTACGTCCGCCATTTGCACGAACTCGAAGTGCTTTACCGCGAAACGCGCCATACCGAAGCCGTGATCGCTCAGCAGCGCGAGCAGCTTGCGGTGCTGGAAGCGGAGATCGACGAGGCGAAAGGCGAACGAAATCGACTTCGGGATGAAACCGAGCGGCTCGCCTTGCGAATCGCGGAGATGGAGCGGACGCTCGCACAAATGGGAGCGGATGACATTCGCGCCGAAATCGCCCGCATTCAAGAACGGTTGGCGTCTTTGCGCCGCGAAATTCCGCGCCTTGTCAACGAACGGGCGCGGACGGAACAGCAGCTCATGCGCCTGGCCGAAGAACGGGAAAAAGAGGCGCGGCGGGAAGCGTTCGCCCGCGAGCTCGCCGCGATGTGGGAAAAGTCGTTTGCCCGTGAAGCGGCGCTTGGGCTTGTGGATCTTGATCGTTCCCGCTCCCTCCTGGAGCAGGCGAAAGAAGCGAAACAACGGTACGAAGCAGTGTTAAAAGAGACGCGTTCCTCGCTTCTGGCGCGGCTGAACACCGTCTTTTTCCAAGAGTCGTCCAACTTGACCGAATATCGGGCATCCTTCGAGCCGCTGGAAGAACAAACGAAGCCCGAATGGACCGCCGCTGCCCCAGACGATGAGATGGCCATGAAAGCCGCGGACTGGCGGGAGAAACAAGAACGGCACGTCATTTACCTCGACTACAAAGGCGAGCGCGCCACGCCGTTTGCGGTGCTGGCGGAAGTGGAGCGCGACATCGTCTTGCAGCACGAGTATATGAAAGAACAAGACCGCGAGCTGTATGAGGACGTCATCTTAAAATCAGTCGGCCGCATTTTGCGCAGCCGCATTCAGCGCGCCGAACGGTGGGTGAATGATATGAATAAACTGATGGGCGGCCTCGACACATCATCAGGGCTTGTGCTGTCCATTCAATGGAAGCCGAAAACGGCGGAGACGGAAGCGGAGCTCGATACGAAAGAATTGGTGCGCCTGTTGCGGCTCGATCCGCGGCTGCTTAGAGAGGAAGATTTACAGCGAGTGACGAACCATTTCCGCTCGAAAATCGCCCGCGCCCGCGAATTGCTTGAAGAGCGCGGCCAAGGCAGCACGCTCCATCAAATCATTAAAGAAGTGCTCGACTATCGGAAATGGTTTTCCTTCACTTTGTACTATGAAAAAACAAACGAGCCGAAACGCGAGCTGACGAACCACCGCTTTTACCAATTCAGCGGTGGGGAAAAGGCGATGGCGATGTACATTCCGCTTTTCGCCGCGGCGTATTCGCGCTACCAAGAAGCGGGCGATGATGCCCCGTACATCATTTCGCTCGACGAGGCGTTCGCCGGCGTCGATGAAAACAACATCCGCAACCTGTTCGGACTTGTCGAACAGCTCGGCTTTAACTACATCATGAACTCGCAGGCGCTTTGGGGCGACTACGACACCGTGCCCGCGTTGTCCATTTGCGAACTCGTCCGCCCGCGCAATGCGTCGTTTGTGACCGTCATTCATTACCGTTGGAACGGCCGCGTCAAACAGCTGATGGTCAATGATAAAGAATGGGAGACGGTCGAGACGTGAGCACGGCCAAGGAGGCGGCTGCCTTTTTCCGCTCTGAACCGGGCTTCCGCCGTCTGTTTATCGAGATGAAGCACAAGTACGAGTCGCTCGGCCGCGTCGGCGGCGCGGTGTCTTTAGAGGCGTTCACCGATGAAGAGCGGGAGGCGGTGGCCGCCTTTTTCGGCAAAGACGTCTCCCGCGTCTCCCTTATCGCGTTTGAAAAACAGCTCGGACAGACGAGGTTTGCGGGCGTTGGGCTTGTCGAGCTGCTTGAACAGTACTTCGGCGCCCCGCTTGTCTCAAACAAAGAACGGCGCCAGGCGGAGGAAGAGGAACGGGATCGTTTTTTTGCGCGTCTGACCGAGGAGCATCATTGGGTTGAGTCGGTCCGCCCTCAGCGCTTCGTCCAAACGGCGTACGAAACCGACCGACGCAGCCTGGAGGAGGCCATCCGCCTTGTCAGCGCGGCTCTCGGCCGCCTCCCGCTCCCGTCATACATGCGCCTCCCGCTCTTTGCCCAGCAAGTGGCGGGCGACCCGCACGCGTTCGATTTGTCCACGCTACCGGGGAGATTGTTGCTTTCGGCGTTGCAAGCGACCGTGCCTGGGGACTGGGACATGGCATCTGTAGAGAGCGTCAACGAGTTGCTCCAGTCCGTCGGCTTGCTCCGTGAGGATATCCTGAACTTTGTCACATGCGCCAACATTCTTGCTGAAACCGAGGGCGGCCCGCATCCCGTCTTCTCCGCCGCCTCGGAGACGAACACGGCGCTGAACATGCCGCTTAGAGATGTGCTGTCGCTTGTCCGCGCCCGCCCTGCCCATGGGGGGACGGTGTACATTGTCGAAAACGCGGGCGTCTTTTCGACGCTGCTTGACACCCGCGCCCCGCTTGTCAGCACGAACGGGCAAATGAACTTGGCGACGATGAAGCTACTCGATCTTCTCGCCTCTTCAGGCGCCAAGCTGTATTACTCCGGCGACTTCGACCCAGAAGGATTGGCCATGGCAGAGCGGCTGCAGGAGCGGTATGGACAGGCCGTCACCCTTTGGCGCTTTTCCGTCGAGGATTATAGGGCCGCCAACCCTGTCGTCGACCTCACCCCCGAGCGCCTCGCCAAGCTCGCATCCGTAACGTCGACGCCGCTGCAGCCGCTGAAAGAGGAGATGGCGGAAACGAAAAAAGCGGGGTATCAAGAGGCAATTATCGGGAGGCTGACAGAGGATATCAACGGGTAGTCCATCCACGAGCCAGAGAAGGAGCCCGGAGCGATCGGGTCTCCTTCTCCAAAAGGAATTTTTGCGCATGCTCGTCCGCCTTGAGCTCGATGAGGCGAAACAGCGGCTGTTGTTCGGTTTTTTTGAAACGTATTTGCGGTTGTCCGAAGAGGAGGAAGTCAAACTGCGAAACGAGGTGAGCCAAATGGAAACGAAGGAAGCAAAGCGTGTGATGGAGCTCATCGTCTCATACGAACAGCGGGGGATGGAAAAGGGAATCCAACAAGGAATCGAACAGGGGTTAAAGCAAGGGATGAAGCAAGGACGCCAAGAAGGGATCGAGGAAGGGAAGCTCGATGTGGTGAAGAGAATGCTGGCGAAAGGGTACGATGATTGAAAGGATGAAGGGGTGAGACGGCCCTTCGCCGTCAAGCCCCACATTGTCGTCGACCTCCAATCGTGCAAAAACCCCGGGGGATCGACGACAATGGTTTTATGCGTTTGTCATAGTTCCCCTGAGATTATCGCTGTGGTATAATTCCAAGGGAAGCGGAATTTGTTATTCAAATGTCATAGTTCCCCTGAGATTATCGCTGTGGTATAATACGAGAAATTTCTTCTAATGTCATGCCCGAGTCATAGTTCCCCTGAGATTATCGCTGTGGTATAATCAAAATTAATTGCCAACTGTCCGCCTTCTTGTCATAGTTCCCCTGAGATTATCGCTGTGGTATAATACGAGAAATTTCTTCTAATGTCATGCCCGAGTCATAGTTCCCCTGAGATTATCGATAGTTCCCCTGAGATTATCGCTGTGGTATAATAGAAGTCGAGAAACAAACGAGTATAGCACGGTCATAGTTCCCCTGAGATTATCGCTGTGGTATAATTTTTCAATTATCATACCCTCATCCCTCCAGTCATAGTTCCCCTGAGATTATCGCTGTGGTATAATCAGGGGCAGAGCCGAAAAGTGTGCTGCCGAGTCATAGTTCCCCTGAGATTATCGCTGTGGTATAATACGCAGAAGTGTCTAGGATAGATTGGGATAGTCATAGTTCCCCTGAGATTATCGCTGTGGTATAATGGAAACTCATCAAGCTCAAGTATTGGACAAGTCATAGTTCCCCTGAGATTATCGCTGTGGTATAATCAAAATACGCAATCACCAAAGCAACGGCAGTCATAGTTCCCCTGAGATTATCGCTGTGGTATAATCGCTGATGATGACATCATAAGAAAATATCCGTCATAGTTCCCCTGAGATTATCGCTGTGGTATAATTCAAGCGACTTTTCCAAGTTCTTTCAGCGAGTCATAGTTCCCCTGAGATTATCGCTGTGGTATAATCTTCCTGTAGGAATCGAGCTTTATGGAGAAGTCATAGTTCCCCTGAGATTATCGCTGTGGTATAATCAGGCGCTTAAACAAGCGATTGACTATGTAGTCATAGTTCCCCTGAGATTATCGCTGTGGTATAATGGTACCCCAGCAGGAACCGCGACAATACCGGTCATAGTTCCCCTGAGATTATCGCTGTGGTATAATTCTAATGTTACTTTTTGCCCGCGAATTTAAGTCATAGTTCCCCTGAGATTATCGCTGTGGTATAATCCGAGACATTGCTTGCCGAGATCACCCAGGTCATAGTGTAAATTAGCACATTATTTCGGAACCCCTTTTTCAAATTATTTCAGACGGATTCCGAAATAATGTGCAAAATTTTTGTGAATTATTTCGGATTTTGC
>NZ_PIJF01000066.1:0-16854 GCF_002809985.1 Geobacillus sp. WSUCF-018B | reverse complement strand
TTGGTTTGGTCACCTTTACCATACAGGAAAATTCGCATTTTTTGTACCCTCTATGCACACCTACCTTAAATGATCAAGTACAACTTGTGGTGAAGAGCCATAATATGGGAATTTTACCGCCGATTCCAAACGGTGGACTAGCACGAATGGCGCATAAAGGCAATGGCAGCGAGCAACGATAACGGGGAACAAACCGAAAAGACGAGCAGCTGCCGGATAGGAGGAATCCGATTGAGAAGAAAAAAAGCCGCATTCCTTTGCTTGGCTGTCATCGCCGCCAGCGTTGCCCTCATCGCCCAACCGGACACGGATGGAAAAGCATCCAAAACGGGCGGACGGGCCGTCATAACGATCTACTTGGCCGGCGATTCGACCGTCGCCGCCGCCCCCCGCTCCCGCGCTCCCCGGGCCGGATGGGGTGAAATGCTCGATGATTGGTTTGATGACAACGTCATGGTGAAAAATATGGCCGCTTCCGGCCGCAGCGCGAAAAGTTTTGTCGAAGAAGGACGGCTCTCCCGCATTTTGCGGGAAATGAAAAAAGGGGATTACTTGTTCATCCAATTCGGTCACAACGATGAAAAGGCGAACGATCCGGCGCGTTACACCGAACCGTTCACCTCTTACCAAGCGTACTTACAACAATATATTGACAGCGCCCGGGCCAAAGGGGCGATTCCCGTCCTCATCACTCCGGTCGAGCGGCGGCGCTTTTCTGCTGACGGACGGGCGCTCGATTCCCACGGACGCTATCCTGCCGCCATGAAAGCGCTCGGAAAACACGAACGTGTTCCAGTGGTCGATTTGACAACGAAAAGCAAACAACGGTTTGAACAGCTTGGACCGGAACGGACGAAGCGGTGGTTTTTATGGCTTGAGCCGGGCGAGCACCCCAATTACCCGGAAGGCATCAAAGACAACACCCATTTTCATGAGCGCGGGGCGAAAGAAATCGCCCGTTTGGTCGTCGAAGGCATCGTCGAACTGAATCTCCCTCTTCGCCGCCACCTCATCCGTTCACCGAAACGAGAACCTATACGAGACCGCCTCAGCGGCGAAACGCCGTGACGTCGAGCACCCCGCTTGCTTTCCCCGCACCTGCCCGCCCGCCTAGGACGGGCGTTTTTTCGCTTTTTGCTCCCGCCAGGCGCTGCATACCGCCTGCCCTTTCCATCCCTACCGGGCGCTTCCGGCGTATGGCGCTCTGCCGCTCGTTGGTGAATGGTACGTTTTATGCAACAGGCGGTGGTATAGGGACGCGAGCACTTGTTGAAACAGCATGCCGAGCACGACCGGCACGCTCACTGGCGGCGGAAAATAGGTCATGGCAAGCACCGCGCCGGCGCTGATGTTGCGCATCCCGCCGGTAAACGTTAACGCAATAATATCCGACGGGGCAAACCTGAGCCATCGGGCCGCCATCCAAGAAAGAAAATAGCCGGAGCTCGCGATCGCCAAGACAAGCAGCGCCATGAAAAACAGCCGGGCGTCAACACGGCCAAAATACGGGGCGACGACTGCGCTGTTGATCATGACGACAAGCGCCAGCGCCAGCTTGGAAAACGGGGACAGCACCACCGCCAGCTGCTCGTTCGCTTGAGCAGACAGCCGTTCGCCCACGAACATGCCGGCTAGTGACGGCAAAATAATCATAAAAAACAAGCCGAGCATCATCTGGCCCACGTCGAGCTCGACCACGCTTCCGGCCAATACAAGCAACGTCAGCGGCACAACGATGGGCGATAAAAACGTATCAATCAAAATGACAGAAAGGGCAAGCGCCAAGTTTCCGCGGCCGAGCGACACCCAGATAAAGCTTGTCACCCCGGTCGGAATAGCGGCCGCCAACACAAACCCGATCACCGTCCAACGGTCGCTGCCAAAAAACAGATGTCCAAGCCCAAACGCCCACAGCGGGATGATGAAATGGAGCAGACATAGCGCCGCAGCGATCGGGCCAGGGTGAATGAGCGCCTCTTTCAAATTGGCCAAACGCAAGCGCAAACTGCCGCTAAACGTCATCAACGCAAACAGCCACGGCACAAGCGCGGCATAGCCGTGCAGTTCGTCCGCCAGCCAGATGCCGGCCGCCACGCTCGCCGGCGTAAGAAACGGCAGCGCCTTCTCAAGCCGACGGTTGATCGATTGCCACATCGGTTTCATCTCCCTGTCTCACCATTCAAGGGCTCTTTTGCTATGCCTACACCTCCCCCATTATACACCGTAATCGCCCCATTGGAGCGACAAATTTTCATGAAACCGATGGACAACGGTTGACCAGCCAGCTCCTTAGGCTATTTCGCTGCTTTTCCCCCTCACCATTCAGCAACAAAACGACATCGCCTCGCTTCACATCATACAGCCCAGTCATTGCTTTTTCCATCCGTTCAAGCCTTTCTTTGTTCGTCCATGCGCCACACAATAATACAAAAAGATTCCAACTCTCTAGCAGCTGGACATCGGTCATTGCCGATAAACGATTGCATGTCGATGCTCCTCTTTTTGCAATTCACCGACAGACACCAAATATTCCAAATGCGCCAATGTCTCAGCCACTGCAAACCGCCATTGGTGCACGGTCAGCGGCTTATGGCCGAACACAAGATGGGCCACTTCATAGGCGGTGCGCCCCGATGTTGCTAGCGTTTTCATTTTTTGCAACCGTTGTTCGTGGTGGCGGAAAATGTCGCTGATCCGCTCGCGAAATTGGCGAATGACCGCGCCATGGGCAGGAAGAGCCACATCCACCTCCAGTTCCTCCACTTTGCGAAGCGAGGCAAAATATTGCTCGAGCGGATTTGGATAAGCGCCGGGCCATACACTAATGTTCGGAGTAATGCGATCAAGCACATGATCTGATGCAAGCAACTGGCGCGATTCCGGCTGATAAAAGCTGATCAATCCATCGCTGTGCCCCGGGACCGGGATGACCGCCCATCGCCGCTGCCCCAGCACAATTTCCGAACGATCCAAAACGGTTAGCACCGGAAACGGGCTAACGCGCAACGACAGCTTCCACATGCTCTCCTCAATGTCCGTTACCAACTCATCCGGCACACCATGGCGGCGAAACATGGCACCCACTTCGCTCGCCTGAACGCTCTCTTCCCCCCACACTCGTTCCGCCATCGCATAATCCGGCTCGCTGATCCAGACAGGCGCCTCCGTCTGCTGTTGCATCCACCCAGCCAAGCCAAAATGATCCGGATGAAAGTGAGTGATGTAAATGGCCTGAACATGCCGCGGTTTGATTCCAAGCTGCCGAAACACTGCTTCCCAAGCGCTAATCGCCTCTGGATAGCGAAAGCCGACGTCAACAATGCTCCATCCATCCGCTTCCCGACCTACGTAACAATAGACATACTTCATCGGAAATGGAACTGGGATTGGAACGCGGTACATTTCATCTCCTATCCACTCCATTTCGATCTGCGTCATCCATTCTCCCCCCCCCTTTTTTTGCATCAAATCTTTTTTCATGTACCAAGAACGCTTCGCTTTTATTTTATATTTCTGAATATTTAGTTAATAAAAATATTATGCTACAATCTTCTATCTTTTTCAACCTTCAAAATCATTAGGACAAAACAAAAGGGTGCCCATCCATCATTTTGGAACACCCTTTTCCATGATCCCATCGGTCATCCAATACTATCACAAGCGGCTACATCTCATTACTTTTGGATGATTTTGCAGGAAAATCCATTGCAGCAGGCTGCATCGTTCCCATCCGCCGGCTCATCCAGCGGTTGAGGCCGCGAATCACGTTTCGCATCGGGCCTTGCGTCATCGGCGCCATGCGTCTCCCTTGTCTCGCTCCCAACATCGCGGCTGCCACCGCTCCTAAGCTTACGCTGACGAGCGTCCAAATGGCGTTATGGTTTCTTCGCCGTCTAACAACCCCCAACCATGGATTCCACAACCCGCGGCCGCGCTGAACGCGGAACAGACGGAATAAGCGATCCATTGTACCTCCACCTCCTTTTGCTCGACAGCTCCCGTTCAACGGTTAGCATACGTTGCCTCTAAAAAGTCATACGTGGAAAACATTAGATGTAAACAGGGAGGGTGTTTTTCCGATTGTTCGATTCTGTTTTCCTTCATAACAAGTCATTTTGATAGAATGCAGCGGGCGTTCTACTGGATGTAAAACAAAGTTTCAACTTATATATATAAAAATTTCCATATATTTCACTATTTTCGTCCCTTTCATGTTCCTATATACTGAATTCGTATATACAAACAAACGGAGGTCACGACATGAAAAACATCGTTCCTTTTGCCTTGGCCGCATCCATAGCCACTGTATGGCCAGCTTCAGCGTTCGCCATTGAACGCAACGATCCAGCTTTAGAGCAGTATTTAAATGAAGCAGGGATCACAGTCGAAGAGCTGGAAAATTATTTGGACTATGAAGGCTATTCGCTCGATGAGTTTGACAGCGTGGACGAAATGCGCCGTGAGTTCGGCGAGCCGCTCACGGAAGAAAATTTAGCTCAGTTGCTCGCCAAACACGGATTGACCGAACAACAGCTTCGACAAATGCTCATCGACAATGGAGAAATGGAAGAGTCACAGGCCATTACTGATGTGTTTTTATTTTACAATGATCTGGAAGAATATATCGAACTGTTTAAAGATTACTCCGTTCCGATCACGGATGAAACGCTGGCCGCCTTTCTAAACGAACGCGGAATGACAAAGGAAGAGCTCATCGCCCTTCTTGATCGGCACGGCGAATCGTTGGCCGATTACCACTCGATCGGCGAGCTGAAAGATATCGTCGATTATTATCGAAATTTGACGCCGTTGACCGAAGAAACATTAAACAAATTTTTACAAGAAATTGGCATGACGAAAACGCAATTGGAAAAACTGCTGTCTAAAAACGGCGATTCGCTTGACAATTATGCGACGGTCGAGGAACTGTCGGAGACAGTCATCGACTACTTGCTTCCGGATTTAGACGAGCTTGGTTTGACGGACGCAGAGTTGGAAAAGCTCTATAACCATTTTGAATCGCTGAATATGGAAGATCCGCAATTCGCCGAGAAAATGGAAGAAATCGGCCAACGGCTTGAGGCGATCGGTGCGTACGATTTTACGAGCGTGACGGAGCTATCGCCAACGCAAATCGCTGAGATCGCCAATGTATGGACCGACCTGCTTTCCACATTTCAGCTGGAAGCGAAGTTTTATTTGACAAAAGGTGGCGAGAAAAAGCCGCTCAGCCTGTCGACGCTGCTGACAATGGAATCAGCGAACGGCTACGATTTGCTTGTTGAAATTTACAGCACTGACGGCGAGCTGCTGGCTGATTTTGTCGTGACCGAAGAGATGTTTGCCTCCGACATATTCGATGAAATCGGCGAAGACTTGCAACAGAGCGGCCAGGCAGCGAAAATCGAAAAAGTGGTGAAACCGGCGCCGCCGAAACCGCTGAAGCGGACCGAAGCCGGAGCGAAACTGCCGAAGACGGCATCCCCGTATGCCGCTTATATGCTTTTTGGTTTGACCTTAATCGGTGCCGGCGCATTCCTTGTCCGCTTCCGCCAAGGAGCCGAGGCGAAATAAATGAACCGGAAACGGCTCGTGCGCTTTTTTGGAGCAAGCTTGATCGCAGCAGGAATCGCCGTAGCCGCCGTTAGCGGCTTGAAGTGGAAAAACGGCTTGGAGGCGGTCAAACCGCTGTCTGTTGAAATAGAGAGACAAACAGGCGCTGCGCCGATGCAAATCCAAAGTTCACTCTACCCAAAACAGCCCAAAATCGGCGAACAAATCGGCGAACTCATCATCCCGAAGCTCAACATGAGCCTAGCGATTTACCACGGTACAGATGAAAACGAGTTGGAAAAAGGGGTCGGCCATTACGCCGGCAGTGTCCTGCCAGGAGAGGCGGACAACTGCGTGCTTTCTGGCCATCGCGACACGGTCTTCCGCCGTCTTGGCGAAGTCGGCCAAGGCGATCTCTTGATCGTCCGTACGTCCGCCGGCACATTCACCTATAAAGTGCGCAAAGTGCGCATCGTCGACGCCGACGACCGGACGGTCATCGTTCCAAAGCCGAAAGCGACACTCACCCTTTCCACGTGCTATCCGTTCCGCTACGTCGGCCCTGCTCCGCAGCGGTACGTGCTCGTCGCCAACTTAATCAATGATCGCTCTTAACCTTGCAAAAAGCGAAAGGATGGCCGAAACAAGGGTCATCCTTTTTTACTTCACTTCGTACGCGGTCCAAGTCGGCTTTTTGATTTTCGCCGACAGCGAGACAATTTTCCGTTTCACTCGGGCTGCTTCCCCTCCCGCTAACGGCATCGGCTGATAATTGTTTCTTGTCGTCACCGATGAAATGCGAAACGGGATGACGCGGATTTCTTTTTTGGCCGTCCGCTTGCCGTTTTGAAAAGAAAACACCTGCTGGAAAACAAACGTATCTTTGTCGCTCGGGTTTTTGTTTCCGCCAAACATAAAATTCCCTAAACTGTAGACAATAAATTTGCCTTTGTACTCCTCGATCCCTTGCACGACGTGCGGATGATGGCCGACGACCAAATCGGCGCCGCTGTCAATCGCAAAGCGGCCGAGCGCCTTTTGCGTGCGGTTTGGCACATAGCTTCGTTCCACTCCCCAGTGGAAATGGACTAGAATGATGTCGGCTCCTTGTTTCCGAAGTGTGCGAATATCGTTGGCGATTTGCTTGCGCAACGTGCTGGTATTGCTCCAGCCTTCATAGCCGAGCGCCCCGACTTGAATGCCTTTGACCGTTTTCATGAGCCGAAGCGTACGGCCGAAATAACCGATGTTTTCCTTTTTTAAACTGGCAATCGTGTCATTGTATCCTCGTTGCAAGTAATCGTATGTATGATTATTGGCCAGATTCACAGCATCAATGCCGCCATAGGTTAAGATTTTCGCATAACTCGGGTGGCCGCGAAAACGAAATGTCTTGCTTGCCTTCCGCGTCGAGGTCGTCAGCGTCGTTTCCAAATTGACGGTCGTAAAATCGTCCTTTTTGAAGATCGGCTCAATGTATTTCGTAAAATAGCGCAAGCCGTGCTTTTTCACTTCTTCATCAAACGAATACGCATAACCGTAGTTTTCATCACGCCCAAGCGTCACATCGCCCGCCGCGCTGATGGTGATGCGCACTTCGTTCGGGTTCGGCGCCGCTTGTTTGGCAGAGGCTGACGCTATCACCATCTTATCGATCGGACTCGGCAACGGTAGATGCTCGATTGTTTGCCCCGCGGTTGGCGCCGCCAGCACTTCCTCGACGCTGCGATCAGCCGCATTGCTGCAAGAAAATAAAAAGACAGACGCCATGCATATAAGCGCCGCATTTCTCCTCTTGATCCATGCGTTCATCTTCCCTCTCCTATCCATCTATTTTCTTCAAAAGACGAAAACTTCTGCTAATGACGTATTCAACACACCCCCTATTTATCCCTTTTCTTTCCCTCAATTTAGGAGTGATGCCCTAGCCAAGCCATGATATAATGAGCTTGCAGGCGTTTCCTCCCCGAATTCCACACCTTGTCCTCCTCACGTTTCATGGTCGAAACGCCCCGAGTGAATCCCATCTCGATAAGGAGGTTTCTTCATGGAAGAGCTGTTGCGGCAGTTAACGACGCTTGTCCAAGGGCTTGTCGATGACATGTCCGTCCTGAAACAAGACATGCAAACGGTGAAGCAAAAATTGGGTCAACTTGAACAACGGGTGGACAAACTTGAGCAACGGATGGACAAACAGGAAGAAGAGCTGCGCTGGCTGAAGGAGCAGATGAAAGAAAACACGGAAATGATCAAAGCGATCCGCGACAATCAACTCGAACAGCGCAGCATTCAAGACGGCATGCGCCATGAAATCGCCAGCCTCCGCGGAGAAATGGCCGGCATTCGCGAGCAAATGGCAACAAAAGACCAGCTCTCCCGACTTCGCGAGCAAATGGCGACAAAAGAAGACATCTCCCTCATTCATCAGCGGCTTGATTATCAACTTGGCCGCATCGCGAAAGTGGAGGAGGAGATGCATTTGCTGAAGAAAGCGGATTGACACTCCACACGCTTAAAGGCATTTAGAGGGACTATTAGAAGTTCTTGTCAAGTCCTTACTCTACTCTATAATATGTGTACTTCCGCTAGTTATTTTGTTCGGTATACCAATCTCCTTATTGATAGACTACGTATTACAAAGAATAAATCAAATGAATCCTCCTATATCATTTCTCCTGCATGCTATAGCCTATTTTATTGCCGTAATAATATATTGGGTGATCAATTTTGGAGTAGATAAAATAATATATATAGGGGAGCCTGAAATAGCCTATAATGTATTTTTATTTGTGTATACCCCTTGTGTTTTTTGGATTATAACATACTCAATAAAAAAGCAATATTTAAGAAAATAAAATCGATACAACTTACATTTCGCACCCTACAGTTTGGAAAAAATTATTTATTTGATTTTTTAGAATAACTTTCCGATCAACACGATTAGCGATGGCAATCTTTTTTGCCATCGCTAATCGTTCCGTATGACATTACACGTAAATGTCCTTGTCCATGCCTGGTCCTTGCAGAACCCTTCACTGATTAAGGAGATCGGTTTCCCGAACGAGCATTGGATTTGCCTGTCCGGCAGCTCCACCTGGACGCTTGTCCGGTTGGTCAGGTCAGTTTCCGGCCTCCTGCAACACCCGATTTGTCTCTTCCGCCGCCTGATCGAGCGCGTTTTGCGGATCGATTCCTTCGTACAACCGTTCCATCGCTTTCACCACATGTTGCCGAGATTCAGGGAAGACGGTGATGAGCGCCCCTTGGGTAGCAGGGGTTGATTTTGTTTCATGCAGCTGATCCACCGTCACTTTTAATTGTGGGTATTTCGCCCACTCCTCTTTGACGAGCGGCTCATCGTACGCAGCCGGGTTAATGGCAAAATACCCTGTGCGCACATGCCACTCAGCTTGGACAGGAGCGGTTGTCAAGTATTTCATGAACTCCCACGCCGCTTTTTGCTCCTTTTCGCTGCTTCCTTTCATCATCCAGAGCGAAGCGCCGCCAATTACGACGCCTTGACGTTCCACGCCATCCGGGACAGGCAAATACGAAACGCCAACGTCAAATGGCGAGTTATCGATCAACGTTTTTACACCAGCGGACGAATCCAAATACATGGCGATTTTTCCTGCTTGGAAGGCGGCGCGCATGTCGTCCCAGTTTTGACCGGCGTTGTAAAACGTGCCGTCTCGGTACATGTCGCTGATCAGCTCAAATACGCGCTTCCCCTCATCTCCATTGAATACTGCTTTTGTCGCATCACTGCTCCGTCCATTGTTGTTGTTCACATACAGTCCGCCTTGTACGGCCACCATTTCTTCAAAAAACCAGCCGTAGTTCAAAATCGAGAATCCGTACCGTTCGGTTTCTTTTCCTTTTTTCTTTGTCAGCTTTTTCGCCGCTTCCTTCAACTCGCTATAGGTGAGAGGCGGTTTTTCCGGATCAAGCCCGGCTTCGCGGAACGCATCTTTGTTATAAATGAGTACAGGGGTGGATGAGTTAAATGGCATCGAGTAAATCCGCCCGTTCACGGTATAATAATTGACAATGTTTTTCTCCCATTGTGAGACATCATACTTGTCTTTATCGATCCACGTTTGCACTGGAACAATCTTTCCACTGTCGATCATATGCTTTGTTCCGACTTCAAACGTCTGCATGATCGTCGGGGCGTCTTTTGTCCCTGCTGCCGCATTCCATTTCGTCAGCGCCTCCTCATAGGTGCCTTGAAATACTGGCTTCACCTCAATCTCTGGATGGGTTTGGTTAAAATCAGCGACAATGTCATTTAAGACCGGCTCCAAATCCCCGCTCATCGAATGCCAAAACACCACTTCTGTTTTGCCTCCCGCCGCTTCGCCCGCATCTTCGCTTGAGCATCCCGCGGCAAATCCAATAAACATTAAAGCTAAGAAACTGGCTAAAACCTTTCTCATCTTGTTTCTCCTCCTCGCTATTGAATCGCTCCTTGCATAAGCCCTTTTCGCAATTGCTTCTGTCCAGCAAACAACAGCAACAAAGTTGGAAGCATCGCGATAACCGCCGCTGCCATAACGACGCCCCAGCTGCTGGCGATCTCTTGCGTCTGCAGCTGCTTGAGCCCGATCTGCACGGTGCGGACACGGTCATCGTTTGTAACGAGCAGCGGCCATAAATACATATTCCAAGCATCCAAAAAACTATAAACAGCCAGCGTCACCAAACTCGTTTTTGAAAGCGGCAGCACGACGCGGCAAAAAAAGCGGAAATTCCCCACCCCAGACAACTGCGCCGCCTCATACAGCTCGTGCGGAATTTGCTTAAACTGTTGCCGCAATAAAAAGATGCCAAATGCCATCGCCCAAAACGGCACGATGAGTCCTGCGTAATGGTTTGTCCAGCCAAGCGCTTGGATGGTCAAAAAATTTGGGATCACAGTCGCTTCCCACGGAACGAGCATCGTGGCAATGCACACGTAAAACCACCGATCCCGACCGGGAAAGCGGAGAAACACAAAAGCGAAAGCGGCGAGACTTGACACGATGAGGCGCCCCACTGTAATCATGAAAGCCACAAAAAAGCTGTTCCATAAATATCTCCCAAGCGGCGCCTGTTGAAACGCTGCCTCATAATTGACCAATGTCCAATTCTCAGGCCATAGGCGTCCTGACAAAATAGCGGCTCCATCCATCAAACTCATCAGAAGAGCATAAGCCACTGGAAACAAGATGACAACCGAGCATAGGCATAACAACACATAGTGAGCCGTTGCCCGCGCTATTTTCATTGGTAGTGCACCTTCCTCTCAGCAAACCGAAACTGCAAAAACGTGACGATGGCGATGATGAGAAAAAGGACAAGGGCTTGCGCGCTCGCGGAACCAAACTGATAGTTGACGAACGCTTCCCGGTAAATCGCGTAAACGAACACATTCGTAGCCTCCACCGGCCCGCCTTTCGTTAAAAAGTCAATTTGTCCAAACGTTTGCAGCGCTTGAATAAGCGAGACCGTCGTGACAAAAAACAACGTTGGCGACAACAGCGGCACAGTCACTGTCCACAGCTGGCGCCAATAGCTCATTCCAGCGATGCGGGCGCTTTCGTACAAGGATGGATCGATGTTTTGCAGACCGGCCAGCAACAATAAAAAGGTCAGTCCGATATTCATCCAGATCGTCGCCGCCGCCACCGCATACAATGCCGTGTCCTGGTCAAGAAGCCATGAAACAGGAGTCCCGCCGATCGCGGACACCAAACGATTGATGATCCCGATCGCCGGATTGTACATAAACATCCAAATCACCGAAGCGACTCCCACGCTCATCCCCATCGTAGAGGCAAAAATCGTCCGAAAGATCCCGATTCCTTTCCGTGTTTCATGAGCGAGCAACGCTAAACCGAACGAAACGGCGACCGTCGTCGGGACAGTGAGCGCCGCAAATAGAACCGTCGCCTTCAAACTATGCCAAAACGATGCATCTTGAAGAAGAGCAACAAAATGCGCCAAACCGACAAATTCCGTCGGGTGCCCTTGATAATCGGTGTGAAACACGCTTAAATACATCGTTCTCCCCAACGGGTAAAAGAGAAACACGCCAAACAGTAGGAGCGAAGGACAAAGATACACCATCCCTTCCAACCACGATTTTATTGCGGCCTGCCGCGCCTCCCGCTTCGTCCGGACCGACCATGGCGCTGGGGAGGGAACCGTTGAAACACGCTCATTCATTGGTGAACCCACACCTCCTCCCGCTTGATGGACGGGGCTCCAATTCGCTTTCCAGACGCATCGAAAAACAGGAAATCCTGCTCATCAAACGTCAATGGCACCACTTCTCCCAAACGGATGCGCCATTGTCCATTCCATCGTGCTGTCCAATAAAGATTTTTTGCCAACTCAAACGTCACTAACGTTTCATTGCCGAGCCACTCGACATGGCTGACTTTGACGGCCATAGATTCTTCTCCTGATTCCGCCGGCTCAATATGTTCCGGCCGCAGTCCGACGATCACCCGTTCAGCCTTCGGCAAAGAACGACGCCGAAGACGGATGGGCCGCTCGTTTTGCAATAAGAGGGAATGGTTCAGCACATGCGCTTCCGCCAAATTCATCGGCGGTGTTCCGATAAATGAAGCGACAAACGTGTTATCTGGGCTATTGTATACATCAAGCGGACTGCCGATTTGTTGCGGACGGCCGTCATGCAAAATCATCATCCGGTCAGCCATGGTCATCGCTTCCGTCTGATCGTGCGTGACATAAATCACAGTCATGCCGAGCTGACGTTGCAAACGTCGAAGCTCGCTCCTCATTTTCGCACGCAGCTTGGCATCTAAATTGGAGAGCGGTTCATCCATCAAACAAAGCGGAGTCTGCGCGACAATCGCTCGCCCTAAGGCGACGCGTTGACGCTGCCCCCCTGACAATTCCCGCGGCTTCCTATGCAGCACATCGGTCAATCCAAGCAATTCCGCCGCTTCCATGCAACGTTTCACTTGTTCTTCTTTCGGCACCTTTTGCGCCTGCAAGACAATCCGCATATTTTGCTCCACCGTCAAATGGGGATATAGCGCATAATTTTGAAAGACCATCGATAACCGGCGGGCGTGAGGGGGCCAATCATTCGCCACTTGTCCATCGATCAATACATATCCTGATGTCAGCGGCTCAAGGCCAGCGATCAGCCGCAAAATCGTGCTTTTGCCGCATCCCGATGGGCCGACAAGAACAAAAAACTCCCCTGATTCAATCGCGACATTCACATTCTCGACCGCGCTCTTTTTGCCTCCATACGATTTCGTCACCTCAACCAGCTCAAGAAACGCCATCCGCTTTTCTCCCCTTTCCTCTTTTTCTATTCCATCGTAATCCATTTTTGTAAACGCCATCTGAACTTATTTTTTGATTTATGTAAATATTTTTTGAATAAAAAAAGAAGCTCTGCCAACGCAGAGCATCCTGTCACAGATTTGTAATCTTTTGGATCATCTGTTTTCCCTGTTGATACAAACATCAGCGTGATATTAACGAACGCCCTTCATGAGCCGCTGAATGCTCGGGGCGAGCAAAAACAAGATGACGCTTAACACAACCGCCGCCCCGCCGATCGTGCCGAAATAGGCCGTTTCGTTTTCGGGCGTATAGAAGCGCACAAGCTGAGCGTTGATCGCTTGCGCGGCGGCGTTCGATAGAAACCAAAGGCTCATCGTTTGCGCTGAGAAAGCGGCAGGGGCAAGTTTCGTCGTCGCCGACAGGCCGACCGGCGACAGGCAAAGTTCACCAAGCACGACGATGAAATAGCTTAACACAAGCCAGATCGGATGGACGAGCCCTCCGCCGCTCAAATGCCCCGGCACGAGAATGACGATGAACGACAGGCCGGCGAACAACAAGCCGAGCGCGAATTTTTGCGGGATCGTCGGCTGCCGTTTGCCAAGCTTCACCCACATCCACGCGAACACCGGCGCTAAGAGGATGATAAACAGCGGGTTCAGCGATTGGAACCAAGCCGGTGAAAGGTGAATGCCGGCGACATCCAGCTGTGTCCGCTTGTCCGCATAGTTCGCCAAAATGGTCGATCCTTGTTCTTGAATCGCCCAAAACATCGCTGAAGCGATGAACAACGGAATGTACGCGATCACGCGCGACCGCTCCTCCGCCGTCGTTTTCGGGCTGCGGTACATGACGACAAAATAGATGATCGGGATGATGATGCCTAAGATGCCGACAAGGGAAATAAACGTTTCCACAGTGAACCAACCGTTCGGAATCAAGATGGCTAGCAGCACGGCAATCACGACCGCCCCCACGGCTATGATCGAAGCCGCTTTTTTCTTTTCTGCCGGCGTCAGCGGGTTGGGCACGTACGTCCCCGCCAACCCGAGGTTTTTCTTTCTTGTCGCGATGAAGACAATCAATCCGAGAAACATCCCGACGGCCGCAAGTCCGAAGCCGAGGTGGAAGTTATACTTCATCCCCGCGGTACCGACAACAAGCGGAGCCAAAAAGGCGCCAAGGTTAATCCCCATGTAAAAAATGCTAAATCCGGCGTCGCGGCGGTCATCGCCAGGCTTGTACATATCGCCGACAATGCTCGAAACGTTCGGTTTTAACAACCCGGTTCCCAAGACAATGAGCGCCATGGACACAAACAGCGCCGCCACCCCGCCTGGAATCGCCAAGGCGATATGGCCGGCCATAATGAGAAGGCCGCCGTAAAAGACCGCGCGCGACGTGCCAAACACCCGGTCAGCAAGCCAACCGCCAATGATTCCGGACATGTACACCAGCGCCCCATAAATCGACATAATCGCGAGCGCCAGATGCTCATCAAGCCCGAGCCCGCCTTTCGATACTTCATAATACATGTAATACACTAAAATGGCGCGCATGCCATAGTACGAAAAGCGCTCCCAAAACTCGGTGAAAAAGAGCGTAAACAGCCCTTTCGGATGGCCGAAAAAGCCGCGCTGGGGAACGCTGGCAGCGATTTGTTGCTTGTCAATGGATGACATAACCACTACTTACCTCCTTTAAATTCTTTTAATATAATAATTCATTATGTTTATATTGTCAAAAAAATTTTGTATGATTTATATCATGGTAAATAAAACAATAATATCAAGAAAAATAATATTATTTAAATAAAAATTCTGAAAAACATTTCTCCCTTTCCGTTTTCTTCGTTATAGGAAAAACCCTTTTCCGCTTTTCGTTGATCATGTATAATCAATGGCAGGGAATCGTCGTTTCCCCACAACACCATTTCCTCTTTTCCATCTCATCTGCATCTTTGTGTCCACCGCAATTCCCTTATCTTATTGACGATTAGGAAAGGATGTTGTCCATCAGCGAGCCGTGGCATCTTATTTTGGACAAGCTCGAAATCATGCAGCAGGAAATGGCAGAGATGAAGGCCAATATGGCCACCAAACAGGAGCTTGAAGACATCAAAGCCAATATGGCTACCAAGCAGGAACTTGAGGACATGAAAGCGAATATGGCGACAAAAGCGGAGTTGAATGAAATCAAAGCCGACATGGCAAAGGGATTTGCCGCTGTTCATCAAGCCATTCGGGAAATCGATGTGATCGTGAAACGGCTTGAACAGAATCAAGAGCAACAAATGCAGCTATAGCTGCGCCAAGAGCGGATCATCGATATGTTATGCCGCCGATCGATTGAACACGAAACGGTGATTGCAGATTTGCGCCTTGCCATCAAAGGATGACGACCGCCTCATTGCCGCTTTTGCTCGCCCCGTAAGGCATTGGTACATGAATGGATGGTTCTTGGCAGCGGAAAAGATATCGTGTATTCCGCTTATTTCCGTCCCCGTGCAAAATGTGTTATACTGATCATGACACAGTTCACCAAATGAAGGGGATGTGGGGATGCTATACCCGTATAACGGAAAACGTCCGAATGTTCATGAAACCGCATTCATTGCCCCGGGAGCCTATTTGATCGGAGACGTCACCGTCGGTCCGGAATCGACCATTTGGTTCAACGCGGTCCTGCGCGGAGATGAAGGGCCGATTACAATCGGCGCCCGAACGAGCATTCAAGACAATACGACCTGCCATTTGTACGAAGGGTCGCCGCTCATTGTTGAAGATGAAGTGACGGTCGGGCATAATGTGATCCTTCACGGCTGCACGATCCGCAAACGGTCGATCATCGGCATGGGGTCGACGATTTTGGATGGGGCCGAAATCGGTGAAGAATGCATCATCGGCGCCAACACGTTGATTCCGTCCGGCAAAAAGATTCCGCCCCGCTCACTCGTCATTGGCTCGCCTGGAAAAGTGGTGCGTGAACTGACGGACAAAGACCTTGAGCTCATCCAGCTGTCGATTGATACATACGTGCAAAAAGGAAAAGAGTATCGCGAACAGCTGGCCAATCATCGGTAATAACGCCTTGAACGCTCTCCCACCTACGCTAAACGCTTAAAGGTGGGAGATTCTTGAGAACACCCGCCTCACAGCAAGCTGTTAACCAAGCCATCCCCGCCCACTTCAAGTGGGGGGGCTTCTCGCATAGCCATCAAGTTAAGAATTTGATCTTTTTTCAGCGCCAAAAACATGGTATCCTTTCTAACGAAAATCATCGTTGGAAAGGATTGTTTTTTGATGGCAAAAAAGATGAAGGCATGGATAACAACGATTCGTCAACTCTTCTCCTCTGAAGAACTGACCCGTCTGGCACGGAAAGTCGGATTCATTCAGCGGCAGCGTTCATTAACAGCGGAAGCCTTTCTGACGCTATGTGCTTGGGGAGACGGATCGCTCGCCTGTCAGTCGCTTCAGCGGTTGTGTGCCGATTTGGCGCTCTGGCATGATTGCTCTCTCTCGAATGAAGGACTGAATCAGCGGTTTACGCCTCGTGCCGTGGCGTTTTTAAAAGAGGTCTTGCCTGTATGTTCCGCGTCTGATTTTTCGCCGTCTCACAGCGGAAGAATGGGAAAAACGGCTGGCGTATGTGCGGAAAAAGGAAAAAAAGAAAGGGAAGGCGCTGTCACGCCAAACCCTTGAACAAAAGAAATATCACATCTTACTGACCAATTTACCACAAGAATCGTTTGATGCGCAACAAGTTTATGAGCTGTATTCGCTGCGCTGGCAAGTGGAGCTGTTATTTAAGGGCTGGAAATCCTTATTTGACCTTGACCGTGTCAAAAAGATGAAGAAGGAACGATTCGAATGCCACTTATATGGGGTGTGAGTAAAATATTTGTGGGTGACATTCCGAAATGATCCCCGACGAGGGTTGCGAACTTTTGTTCGCGACGCTCGTCGGGGCCACCAAGCGAAGCGC
>NZ_PIJF01000065.1:0-13567 GCF_002809985.1 Geobacillus sp. WSUCF-018B | reverse complement strand
TCCAGCGCCGATGGTAGTTGGGGCCAGCGCCCCTGCAAGAGTAGGTCGCTGCTAGGCGGAAAACAGAGCACCTCATTGTGCATGACGCGCAATGGGGTGCTTTTTATCAACCCGCGCTGGGAAGCCTTCACTCCCGCGCGTTCGTGCAGGTGGGAGAGCATTCAATCATTTGGCTTGACCCAAAACTTATGCATTAAATATTCGTTTAGCAGCAGGGGCACTTTGTCCGCCGATATGGAAAGAAATTGAAGAATAAAAATGTACGCCTTGCTTGAGTAAGAGTGAAGAAGTTCGCTCCACCACTCTGTTTCGTAGCGGGAGATCATGCTCAAATTGTACAGCAGCAAATAATGGGCATGGATTTCCGGGAGCGCAAAGATTTTTTCCTTCTTCGTTGGGATATGGTATGTTCCGTTCGAATGGAATAAAAACGGCCCTTCCTTAATCGGCGATAGCGGCGATTCCATCTTGAAATAAAGAAATTCCCCTTCCTCCTTGGCGAATGTCAGCTGTTTTTCGTGCCCTTCCTCGCTCATGTACTGGATGAAGCGGAGCTGCGACATATGGTAATGGTCCAAAATCGCCTTCGGAATGGCCAGCATGGGCGGTGAAACCGTATGTACGACCGGCAACGACAATGGCTTTTTTCGTTCGCTTAAACAAAAAAATGTTTCGTGCAGTTCGCAGATTCGTTGCAACAGCATGCCCATGCGAAATTTTTCCCCCGCCTCTTGTTTCACATGAAACATTTTTTCAGAAAAATGAGTGAACAAACCGTTTTTTTGGATTTTGACTTCGTCATCTAAAAATTCATAGCCTTGTTTTTTGCGCTTTCTCGTTGACACTCCATGGGCTAAAACGGATGTCGATTCAGGATAGTCCGGATCGACGGTGAGCAGGCACGCCTTTATCAGCTGCACCATGCCATAAAACAAAAGAACCGGTTTAATGGACAATGGCGACTGCCTGGCGGCGGCATAAAAGTTTTGCCCATGCTCCAAATAATATAAAAATGGATAACAGTTTGTATAACTGCGCTGAACAGCGTCTTCCCGTTGTTGCTGTTTGTAGCATTGCAGCAAAAAGCGCTGGGCGACGTCAGCGGAGCGGAAAATAGAAAAGTTGACAGCTTTACCGGGATTTCCGAACATTTTTACCCCCCTTGCCATGGAATTGTAAGAAGATAACTGAAAAGTTGGACATTTTTTTGATTCCTTGACAGTAGTTTAACCAGTTGTTAAGCTACTAATAATATTTCCGGACAAGGGGGAGAAAACATGTGGGAAGCGAAATTCGCAAAGGAAGGCTTGACGTTTGATGATGTTCTTCTCATTCCAGCAAAATCGGACGTGCTGCCGCGTGATGTTGATGTCACGACGAAGTTAAGCGATACGCTCCAGTTGAACATCCCAATCATTAGCGCCGGCATGGATACAGTAACCGAAGCGGAAATGGCTATTGCGATGGCGCGTCAAGGCGGTCTTGGCGTCATTCACAAAAACATGTCGATTGAGCAACAGGCGGAACAAGTCGACAAAGTAAAGCGGTCAGAGCGCGGTGTTATTACGGATCCGTTTTTCTTAACGCCTGATCATCAAGTGTATGATGCGGAACATTTAATGAGCAAGTATCGCATCTCCGGCGTGCCGATCGTCAACAATGCCGAGGAACAAAAGCTTGTCGGCATTATCACGAACCGCGATTTGCGCTTTATTCAGGATTACTCGATTAAAATTTCCGAGGTAATGACGAAGGAGAACTTGATTACAGCCCCGGTAGGGACTACGTTAGAAGAAGCGGAAAAAATTTTGCAAAAGCACAAAGTGGAAAAATTGCCTCTCGTCGATGAAAATGGAGTTCTAAAAGGGCTTATTACGATTAAGGACATCGAAAAGGTGATCGAGTTCCCGAATTCGGCGAAAGATGCGAAAGGGAGGCTGATTGTCGGGGCGGCCGTCGGGGTGACGGCGGACACGATGATTCGCGTCAAAAAGCTTGTTGAGGCAGGGGTTGATGTCATTGTCGTTGACACGGCGCACGGCCATTCGAAAGGCGTCCTAGAGACGGTGGCCAACATCCGCCGCCAATACCCGGACTTGAACATCATCGCCGGCAATGTCGCGACAGCTGAAGGGACGCGCGACTTGATTGAGGCTGGGGCGAACATTATTAAAGTCGGAATCGGTCCGGGGTCCATCTGCACGACCCGGGTTGTCGCCGGGGTTGGTGTGCCGCAAATTACGGCGATCTATGACTGTGCGACTGAGGCGCGCAAACATGGCGTCCCGATCATCGCTGACGGCGGCATTAAATACTCTGGCGACATCGTGAAGGCGATTGCCGCCGGAGCTCATGCGGTCATGCTCGGCAGTTTGCTCGCCGGCGTCTCGGAAAGCCCAGGCGAGACGGAAATTTACCAAGGCCGCCGCTTTAAAGTATACCGGGGCATGGGGTCGGTCGCGGCGATGGAGCGCGGCAGCAAAGATCGTTATTTCCAAGAAGACGCGAAAAAGTTTGTCCCGGAAGGCATCGAAGGGCGTGTGCCGTACAAAGGGCCGCTCGCCGATACGATTTATCAGCTTGTCGGTGGCTTGCGCGCCGGTATGGGCTATTGTGGAACGCGGAACTTGGATGAGCTGCGGGAGAAAACGCAATTTGTCCGCATGACGGGCGCAGGGCTTCGCGAAAGCCATCCGCATGACGTGCAAATTACGAAAGAAGCGCCGAACTACTCCGCGTTTTGATCAAGGCTGCGTCCATCAGCCTAACTTTGACGGAGACAGATTCTCCGTCTATTTTTTTGGCCGCCTGTATGTTACAATAACGGTTGTGTGAGGAGGGTTTCGATGTGAAGAGGAAACGAAAGTGGTTGTTTTGGCTGCTGTCTGTTTGTCTTTGCTTAACACTATGGCCGTTTCAACAGACGGCGAAGGCGGAAAGCGCTCCGCTTGACATCCGGGCGGACGCCGCGATTTTAGTGGACGCGAAGACGGGAAGAATTTTATATGAGAAAAACATTGATACGGTGCTTGGCATTGCCAGCATGACAAAAATGATGACCGAGTATTTGCTTCTTGACGCCGTTAAGGCGAAACGTGTCAAGTGGGATCAGACGTATACGCCGAGTGAGTATGTGTACCGGTTGTCGCAAGACCGGGCGCTGTCCAACGTTCCGCTGCGCAAAGATGGCAAGTATACAGTGCGCGAACTGTACGAGGCAATGGCCATTTATTCGGCCAATGGGGCTACGGTCGCGATTGCGGAAATCATTGCTGGGTCAGAGAAAAATTTCGTGAAAATGATGAATGAAAAAGCGAAACAGCTCGGGTTGAAAGATTATAAATTCGTGAATGCGACAGGGTTAAGCAACGAAGACTTAAAAGGATTCCACCCGGAAGGGACAAACTCGGATGAGGAAAATGTCATGTCTGCGCGGGCCATGGCCACCCTTGCCTACCGGCTGCTGAAAGACCATCCAGAGGTGCTGGAAACGGCGAGCATTCCCCATAAAATGTTCCGAGGAGGAACAGAGGACGAAATTAAAATGGACAACTGGAACTGGATGCTGCCAGGGCTTGTGTACAAATACGAAGGGGTAGACGGGTTGAAAACCGGCTATACGGAATTTGCCGGCAACTGTTTCACCGGGACGGCGAAGCGGAACGGCGTCCGCCTAATTTCCGTCGTGATGAATGCCAAGGATGCAAGCGGAAAAACGACGAAAGAGGCGCGTTTTAAGGAGACAGAAAAACTATTTAACTATGGATTTCGTCAATACTCGCTCCAAACGCTCTATCCGAAAGGGTATCAGCTGAAGGGGAAAGAGACGATTCCAGTCGTGAAAGGGAAGGAAAAAGAAGTTCGCGTCGCAACGGCGAAAAAGCTGTCTCTGCTCGTCAAAAATGGCGAGGAAAAACAGTACAAGCCGGTTTATGTATTGGATCAGAAAAAAATGACGAAAGAAGGAAAATTGATCGCTCCGTTGAAAAAAGGAGAGACGGTCGGATATATGACGCTTGAATACAAAGGCGATGACTCGCTCGCGTTCTTAAGCCCGGACATGCAAAAAAACATCCGGGTGCCGCTCGTTACGACAACCGAGGTGGAGAAAGCCAACTGGTTCGTTCTCTCGATGCGTGCGATTGGCGGACTGTTTGCTGATTTATGGACAAGCGTTGCCAAAACGGTGAAAGGTTGGTTGTAACGCTGCTCCCCGGTTAAGGGGGGCTTTTTTCCATTGTGATTTTTGTAAAAATTGAGGTAAAATGAAACAGTGGAATCATCCTTTTGCGTATATAGCAAAGCATAAGGATAGGAACAGGGGGAATCAACGTTGGCATTGACAGGTACAGACCGCGTCAAACGCGGCATGGCGGAAATGCAAAAAGGCGGCGTCATTATGGACGTCGTCAATGCGGAGCAAGCGAAGATTGCTGAGGCGGCAGGGGCTGTCGCAGTCATGGCGCTCGAGCGCGTCCCGGCAGACATTCGCGCCGCTGGCGGTGTCGCGCGCATGGCTGATCCGACGATCATTGAAGAAGTGATGAACGCTGTATCAATCCCAGTCATGGCAAAAGTGCGCATCGGGCATTATGTGGAAGCGCGCGTCCTTGAGGCGCTCGGCGTCGACTATATTGACGAAAGTGAAGTATTGACGCCGGCTGATGAAGAGTTCCATATTGACAAACGGCAGTTTACGGTCCCATTTGTATGCGGTTGCCGCGACTTAGGAGAGGCCGCCCGCCGCATTGCTGAAGGGGCATCGATGTTGCGGACAAAAGGGGAGCCAGGGACAGGAAACATCGTCGAGGCCGTTCGCCATATGCGCAAAGTCAACGCGCAAATCCGCAAAGTTGTCAGCATGAGCGAAGACGAACTTGTCGCCGAGGCGAAACAGCTTGGGGCTCCGGTTGAAGTGCTGCGTGAAATCAAACGGCTTGGCCGCCTCCCGGTCGTCAACTTCGCCGCTGGCGGTGTCGCGACACCAGCTGACGCCGCGCTCATGATGCACTTAGGCGCCGACGGTGTCTTCGTCGGTTCGGGCATTTTTAAATCGGAAAATCCGGAAAAATACGCTCGTGCGATCGTTGAAGCGACGACTCATTATGAAGACTATGAGCTGATCGCCCATCTATCGAAAGGGCTGGGCGGCGCAATGCGCGGCATCGATGTCGCGACACTGCTGCCGGAGCATCGGATGCAAGAACGAGGCTGGTAAGCCGGACAAAGGAGCAAGATCACAATGAAAATAGGTGTACTCGGACTGCAAGGAGCTGTGCAGGAACATGTCCGCGCCATCGAGGCGTGCGGCGCCGAGGCGGTCGTCGTGAAGAAACCGGAGCAGCTTTCGGGACTCGACGGACTCGTGCTCCCGGGCGGCGAAAGCACAACAATGCGGCGCCTCATGGACCAGTACGGATTGATGGAGCCATTGAAGCAATTTGCCGCTGATGGCAAGCCGATGTTTGGGACATGCGCCGGGCTCATTTTGCTGGCGAAACGAATCGTCGGGTATGATGAGCCGCACTTAGGCCTGATGGATATTACGGTCGAGCGGAACTCGTTTGGGCGGCAGCGGGAAAGCTTTGAGGCGGAGCTGTCGATCAAGGGGGTTGGCGACGGGTTTGTCGGCGTCTTCATCCGTGCTCCGCACATTGTCGAGGTCGGCGACGGGGTCGATGTCCTCGCGACATACAATGACCGCATTGTCGCGGCCCGGCAAGGCCAGTTTCTTGGTTGCTCGTTCCATCCAGAGCTGACCGACGATCATCGATTGATGCAATACTTTCTCAACATGGTCAAAGAAGCGAAAATGACGTCAAGCCTTAAGTAAAGTGATCAAGCGAAAGCGATGAGAGGAACAAGCAGCAGACCCCCTTTCTTTCAGAGAGCCGGTGGGTGGTGCAAACCGGCAGGAAGCGCCTGTGAATCCATCCTCGAGCAAAACGTTGAACGCCAAAGCGGGTCAGTAGGCGTTTTCGGCAGCCGCCGTGAACGGCAAAAAGGGAAGGCATTACAAGCCTTCAATAAGGGTGGCACCGCGGGGTCGCTCCCGTCCCTTTTGGGGACGGGGGCTTTTTTATGTATAATATTGAATGGAAAAGGAGGTAAAAGCCATGCTGGATGTGAAAATATTGCGCGCCCAGTTTGAAGAAGTGAAAGAAAAACTAATGCAGCGCGGCGGAGATTTGGCGAACATCGACCGGTTTGAACAGTTGGACAAAGAACGCCGCCGTTTGATTGCTGAGGTGGAAGAGCTAAAAAGCAAACGCAATGATGTGTCGCAGCAAATTGCCGCCCTTAAGCGCGAGAAAAAGGATGCGGAGCCGCTGATCGTCCAAATGCGCGAAGTCGGCGACCGCATTAAGCAAATGGATGAGCACATTCGCCAACTGGAAGAGGAACTCAACGCCCTGTTGTTATCGATTCCAAATATTCCGCATGAATCCGTACCGGTCGGCCAGTCGGAAGAGGACAATGTCGAAGTGCGGAGATGGGGGGAGCCGCGTTCGTTTTCGTTTGAACCGAAACCGCATTGGGATATCGCCGACCAGCTTGGTCTGCTTGATTTTGAGCGGGCGGCTAAAGTGACAGGAAGCCGGTTTGTGTTTTATAAAGGGTTGGGCGCCCGGCTTGAGCGGGCGTTAATCAACTTTATGCTTGACATCCATCTCGATGAATTCGGCTATGAAGAAGTGCTGCCCCCCTATTTGGTGAACCGGGCAAGCATGATTGGAACCGGGCAATTGCCGAAATTTGCCGAGGATGCGTTTCATTTGGACAGCGAAGACTATTTTCTCATTCCGACAGCGGAAGTGCCGGTGACGAACTTGCATCGCGATGAAATTTTATCTGCAGATGATTTGCCGCTTTACTATGCAGCGTACAGCGCCTGTTTCCGCGCTGAAGCTGGTTCGGCCGGCCGCGACACAAGAGGGCTCATCCGTCAGCATCAGTTCAACAAAGTGGAGCTTGTTAAGTTTGTCAAACCGGAAGATTCATACGAGGAACTGGAAAAATTGACACGGCAGGCGGAAACGATTTTGCAGCGGCTCGGGCTTCCGTACCGCGTTGTCGCCTTGTGCACGGGTGATCTCGGCTTTTCAGCAGCGAAAACATACGATATTGAAGTATGGCTGCCAAGCTACGGCACGTACCGGGAAATTTCATCGTGCAGCAACTTTGAGGCGTTTCAAGCGCGCCGCGCCAACATCCGCTTCCGTCGCGATCCGAAAGCGAAACCGGAATACGTGCACACGTTAAACGGCTCAGGGTTGGCCATCGGCCGAACGGTCGCCGCTATTTTGGAAAACTACCAGCAAGAAGATGGATCGGTCATCATCCCAGAGGCGCTCCGCCCATACATGGGCAACCGGGACGTCATCCGTTAAAATCGTTGGTTGACTTTTCCCGGCAGCCGTGTTATAGTGAATGACGTTGGCGGCGGAGAAAAAGAGGCGGCGGACGCCGGCCTCGAATGCTTCTCTGCCAAAGCGATAAAGAACAGTACTGACGCGCATAAGAGGAGATTGTCATCTGAAACGGCTGATCGGAATCGCCGTTTCCAGCCATAAAAAAACCCGCCGGGAGAAAGGCGGGTTTTTTTATCTCTTTGGCGCGGGCGTCCTTATCTTTTGACGACTGCAAACTGGTCGGAAAGGAGCAGCCAGTTTTGCGGGAAATCGAGGCCCAGTTTCCAATAGCTGACTCCGCGCAGGCCAAGTTCTTTCACGAGATTGAATTTTGCCTGAATGGAGCGGGCGTCCTCAAACCATACTTCGTGCTCGCGCCCGTTTTCATCGCGGTAGCGAAAATGCGGCGCCTGCGCCTCGGTGTCGTATTCAATCGCGACGTTATACCTCGCGGCGAGGGCGATGGCCTGCTGCGGGCTGATGGCGCGGGCGTACGGTCCGCCCGGTACGTACGGCAGTGTCCAATCATAACCATACAAATTTTGCCCCATTAAAATCTTTCCGGGAGGCATTTCCGAGACGGCGTACTTGAGGACACGGCGGACAGGGCCGATGGGGGAGACCGGCATCGGCGGACCGCCGCTGTAGCCCCACTCATACGTCATTATGACGACAAAGTCGGCAATTTGTCCATGGGCGCGGTAGTCATGGGCTTCGTACCAACGTCCGCGCTGGGTGGCGCTCGTTTTTGGCGCCAGGGCGGTCGACATCATCCATCCTTCCCGTTCAAATCGCCGTTTCGCTTTGCGCAAAAAAGCATTATATGCTTCTCGGTCTTCGGGGCGCAAATATTCGAAATTAAAATGGATGTCGCGCAAGCCATACCGTCTGGCGGCGGCGACAATGTTGTCGAGCAGGCGGTTTTGCAGCGTTTCATTCGTCAAAATAAGCGCGCCGAGCTCATCGCTGAACTGCCCGTTTTCAATGTTGGCGACAACCATCACGAGCGTGACGCGGTTGGCGCGGGCGATGGCGGGAAAGTCGTCAAGCGGAGGCTCTTGGAGTGTCGCGTCGCGCCGAATGGCAAAATAAAAGGGACTTAAATACGTTAAATGTGGAGCGGCTTCGCGGGCGCTTGCTTCCAACGCCGGACTGACGGTCGCACCGCGCGGTTCAATATAGGCGTTAAACTCCGCTCTCCGCTTGGCTCCGGGCGGAATGTAAAGACGCTGGCCGACCCGCAATGGCGCATTTAACGAGAGGCGGTTCACTTCCGCGAGACGCTGCATCGGAATGGAAAACCGGCGGGCAATCGACCATAAACTGTCTCCGGGTTGCACCCAATAAAAACGACCGACGATCGGAATCACGAGCGCCTGACCGACGACAAGACGGTCGGGATTTGGCAGCTTGTTCGCCCGAACAATGTCCTCGACCGTCGTTTCATATGCTTTAGCGATCCCGCTTAACGTTTGTCCTCTCTGTATGACATGGATCTGCATCGCTTGACCTCCTAGTTGCGTCTTCATTCTCCATATTTTATGATGGAAAAGAAAGAGAAATGACCGTTTGTGCAAAGGGGTATATGATGAGCAACGATGAGTATTACATGAAGTTGGCGATTGAAGAAGCAAAAAAAGCTGAACGGATCGGCGAAGTGCCGATCGGGGCCATCATCGTTCAAGACGGCCGCGTCATCGCCCGCGCCCATAATTTACGGGAAACGGAACAGCGCGCGATCGCCCATGCGGAGGTTTTGGCCATTGACGAAGCGTGCCGGGTGACCGGCTCATGGAGGCTTGAACGGGCGGTGTTATACGTGACGCTTGAACCGTGCGCCATGTGCGCGGGGGCCATCGTTCTTTCCCGCATTGAGCGGGTCGTATTTGGAGCTAGCGACCCAAAAGGGGGATGCGCCGGGACGTTAATGAACTTATTGCAGGAAAGCCGGTTCAACCACCAGGCTGAGGTTGCAAGCGGTGTGTTGGCGGAGGAGTGTGGGGCGCTGCTGAGCGGCTTTTTCCGCCGATTGCGCGAACAAAAGAGAAATGTTGGCGGAAGTTCCAACTAAAATTCGGCCTGTGTACATTGCATTTTCCCTATAAACGCGCTATACTGATAGTGCCGTGCTAAGCGGGGAGGTAGCGGTGCCCTGTACTCGCAATCCGCTCTAGCGAGGCTGAATCCCTTCTCGAGGTTAGTCTGTTGTGAGGCCTGTCTCAAGTAAGTGGTGTTGACGTCTGGGTCCCGCGCAATGGGATTCCGTGAACCCTGTCAGGTCCGGAAGGAAGCAGCAGTAAGCGGATGCTCCCATGTGCCGCGGGGGCGCCTGGGCTGAGCCAACTGCTTGAGCAACGCTCGGGGCAGCTAATCGACAGAAGGTGCACGGCCTTACATAAGCAGCAAGAGGGTGTCCCAAAAGCAATGGGACACCCTTTCTTCATTGACAAGATGCAGAGGCAATTTGCTTCGGCAACACGATCATATTGTATCTCTTTTAATAGAGAGACGATCTTTTGGGACAGCCTCTTTTTATTTTAAAATAGGGCAGAACGTTATATAATAGTGGAGATGAGAGGAAGAGGAGGGCCGTTTTCCGTGGCATACCAAGCGTTATACCGTGTTTTTCGGCCGCAGCGTTTCGCGGACATGGTCGGCCAAGAACACGTGACGAAAACGTTGCAAAGCGCCCTGCTTCAACATAAAATATCGCATGCCTACTTATTTTCCGGACCGCGTGGGACAGGCAAAACGAGCGCGGCGAAAGTGTTCGCCAAGGCGGTCAACTGTGAACAGGCCCCGGCGGCCGAGCCGTGCAATGAATGTCCCGCTTGCCTCGGCATTACAAACGGAACGATTCCCGATGTGTTGGAAATTGACGCCGCTTCCAACAACCGCGTCGACGAAATCCGCGACATCCGTGAAAAAGTGAAATTTGCGCCGACCTCGGTCCGTTATAAAGTGTACATTATCGACGAAGTGCACATGCTGTCAATCGGCGCGTTTAACGCGTTGTTGAAGACGCTTGAGGAACCGCCCAAACACGTCATTTTCATTTTGGCCACCACCGAGCCGCATAAAATCCCGGCGACGATCATTTCCCGCTGCCAACGGTTCGATTTTCGCCGCATCCCGCTGGCCTCCATCGTTTCGCGGTTGAAATATGTGGCGAACGCCCAGGGCGTAGAAGCATCCGACGAGGCGCTGTCGGCTATCGCCCGCGCTGCCGATGGAGGGATGCGCGACGCGCTCAGTTTGCTTGACCAGGCGATTTCATTCAGCGATGGGAAGCTTCGGCTTGATGACGTGCTGGCGATGACCGGAGCGGCATCATTTGCCGCGTTGGCTGATTTCATTGCCGCCATTCATCGGAAAGATACAGCGGCTGTTTTGCAACAGTTTGAAGCAATGATGGCGCAAGGAAAAGATCCGAATCGTTTGGTTGAAGATTTGATTTTGTATTATCGCGACTTGTTGCTGTACAAAACGGCCCCTCATGTGGAAGGAGCCATCCAAATTGCGGTCGTTGACGAAGCGTTCACCTCGCTTTCGGAAGCGATTCCTCTTTCCGATTTGTACGGAGCGATTGAGCTGTTGAACAAAAGCCAGCAGGAGATGAAGTGGACGAACCACCCGCGTCTTCTCCTCGAAGTGGCGCTCGTCAAGCTTTGCCATCAGCCAGCGGCTGCTGCTCCATCGCCGACCGCTTCTGAACTTGGGCCATTGATCAAGAGGATTGAAACGCTGGAAATCGAGCTGCGCCGCCTAAAAGAGCAGGCGCCTGCCGTCCCGCCGGAGGCGCCTTCTGCGAAAAAAACGGCGAAAGCGGTGAAAACCGGGGGATATAAAGCACCGGTCGGCCGCATTTACGAATTGTTGAAGCAGGCGACGCATGAAGACTTAGCCTTGGTGAAAGGCCGCTGGGCCGACGTACTTGATGCGCTGAAGCGGCAGCATAAAGTGTCGCACGCCGCTCTCTTGCAGGAGAGTGAACCGGTCGCAGCAAGCGCTTCAGCATTTGTGTTAAAGTTTAAGTATGAAATTCACTGCAAGATGGCGACCGACCCGGCGAGTTCGGTCAAGGAAAATGTCGAAGCAATTTTATTTGACCTGACGAACCGCCGTTTTGAAATGATCGCCATTCCGGAAGAGGAATGGGGGAAAATAAGGGAAGAATTTATCCGCAGCAAAGAAGCGAAAGCGGAAAAAAGCCAGGAAGACCCGTTGATCGCCGAAGCGAAACGGCTGTTTGGCGAGGAATTGATTGAAATCAAAGAATAAACGAATTGAAGGAGGATGCCAACCATGATGCGTGGCGGAATGGGAAATATGCAAAAAATGCTGAAGCAAATGCAGAAGATGCAAAAAGAAATGCAAAAAGCACAGGAAGAGCTGGCAGAAAAAACAGTGGAGGGCACGGCAGGCGGCGGCATGGTGACGGTCATCGCCAACGGCCATAAACAAATTTTAGAAGTGAAAATTAAAGAAGAAGTCGTTGACCCGGACGATATTGAAATGCTCCAGGATTTAGTTTTGGCAGCGACAAACGATGCACTCAAAAAAGCTGATGAGCTGGCCAACGATATGATGGGGCAGTTTACGAAAGGACTCAACATTCCAGGGCTGTTCTAGGGGGAAGCTATGCATTATCCAGAACCGTTATCCAAACTGATTGACAGTTTTATGAAATTGCCCGGAATCGGTCCAAAAACGGCCGCCCGCCTCGCGTTTCACGTGCTGGCGATGAAAGAAGACGTTGTGCTTGAATTCGCCAAAGCGCTCGTCGACGTAAAGCGGCATATTCATTATTGCACGATTTGCGGGCATATTACAGATGCGGACCCTTGCTACATTTGCAAAGACGAACGGCGCGACCGGACGACCATTTGTGTCGTCCAAGACCCGAAAGATGTCATCGCTATGGAGAGAATGAAAGAATACAATGGCTTGTACCATGTGCTGCATGGAGCCATTTCTCCGATGGAAGGCATCGGTCCGGAGGACATTAAGATCGCCGAGCTGCTGGCGCGGCTGCAGGATGAGACGATCCAAGAAGTGATTTTAGCGACTGACCCGAACATTGAAGGGGAAGCGACAGCGATGTATATCTCACGCCTGCTCAAACCAACAGGAATCAAGGTAACCCGCATCGCCCACGGCTTGCCGGTAGGCGGCGATTTGGAATATGCGGACGAAGTGACGTTGTCAAAAGCGTTGGAAGGACGCCGCGAACTGTAGAGAGAAAGAAGGTGGGGATCGGTTTGTTATGGCGGCGGAAGGGGAAATTAAAAAGACAATTTGACGAAAAGTTGATGGCCGAACTGCAACAAGCAAGAGCGGAGTGGTTTGAACAAAAACAGCTCATTGAAAAAAGCGTTGACCCGTCTCGAGAGGTGCTGAGCGCGCTCCAACTGGCGGAGGCCAAGTATTTTTTTCTTCTCCGCGAAGCGAAGCACCGTCGTGTTACACTGAAGGAAGTGCGTTGACTTCCTTTTTTTGTTCTTTTTTCCCCCAAGGTGCATATGCTTGTAGTACAAGCATAGAAGGGGGCATGAAACGTTGGAGCCGAAAGTGGTGATTACCGTATTGTTGGCGCTCATTGCCGTGCTGCTCGTTGTTGGCGCCCGCCTTAAGGCGCTTCGCTTTATCGGCCATGCCGCTATCCGCCTGATCGTCGGGGCGCTGGCGCTGTTTGTCATTAACGCGATCGGCGGGCAGTTCAGCATTCATATTCCGATTAACCTTATCACCTCGCTCGTTTGCGGATTTCTTGGCCTTCCAGGGGCTGCGGCATTAATTGTGATTGACCAATATATTCTGTCATGATTCATAATGAAAAGGCATCGTCTAGTCAAAATGCCTTTTCATTTTTTTATGAAAAACTATTGACTTTTGTATAGATATAAAGTATATTAATAAACGTCGCTGTTCATAAAAAACATGTTGACAGCGAATTGGACAGTAAGTATAATAATAAAAGTGCGCAACACTAAATCGAAAGCTCCTTGAAAACTAAACAAAACGCAAGCGTCATGAAAAAAAACTTCGGCCGCATTGGCCGAAGCAAAAGCCAATCAACTTTCTTTGGAGAGTTTGATCCTGGCTCAGGACGAACGCTGGCGGCGTGCCTAATACATGCAAGTCGAGCGGACCGA
>NZ_PIJF01000064.1:0-14832 GCF_002809985.1 Geobacillus sp. WSUCF-018B | reverse complement strand
TCAACATGCGATTCACCTCCTTGTCTATCAATATTCACATCATAGACAAGGAAAGAAGAAAATATTCAGCTCACTTTATGATGTGGCTGAATAGTTACGGGCACCGCTTATGCGAAGGTTAACTTTTCAATGAGCATATATATAGATTCCAACTCTAAAAATACACTTAATTTAAATCATGAAATGGGTTATGCTATTGGAAAAGGGTATAAAAGTGGAGGAACAGCATTAAAAACTAACTTGGATACGGCATTTATTCAGTTGAAAAAGGATTCTAAATCTCAATATGGATTTATTATTGTAACTAGTTACCCTAAATATAAATAAGTAATAAGAGGTGTAAGAGATGGATATAAGAAAAGAGTTTGAAACCCTCCAGTATTTTTTTGATTCATATTATAATCAGACTTTTTTCGACGCAAGATTAGAAGATAAATTTTTAGAGTTTCTTAATGAAGAACCTAAATGGGTACCAAAGGCGCTGAAACAGGAAATTCAAAAGTTAGAACAAATATATAATAATAAAGATATTGAGACATGGAAAAAAATAGAGGAACTAGTGCATGAAAATAGTATGCGATATTTTCCATACGAAGATGGTAAAGAGTTTATTGAAATAGCCAGTAAATTATTAAAAAATGTATAATGTTAAAATTGAAATAATGTTAAGCCTACTCCCCATGAGTAGGCTTTTTGTTCATAAAAAACATCCATGAGTAAACTTTACTCCCCACCCAGGCATGAAAATCCATCTCTCCTTCCATAATGGAGGATGGAGCTTGAGTTCTTTGACGAGCAGCGGCGGAGCGGCGGCATCGACGACGACTCCGCGACGGCCTGTTGACCACGTGTAAGTCCCGAGCCGGTGGTTGACCGTTTCACCGTTGACGGTCAACCACCGGCTCGATATTGCCGAATGAACAGCCGGAAAGCCATAGAAGTAAAATCAGACCTGGGGCCCATCGTATTCGCATAGAGAATTCCCCTTTTTAAATATAGACGTCTTTTTAACCGATAGGTTGCATGAATATGTTCCCGAATGGCCTTTGATCCGGTGACTGAGCGTCCACTCGGAAGAAGAAGATAAGAGATGGATTGGAGTAAGCGAGCGATAAAGAAGGACGTTGCAGCCGTTACTTATTTTTCCGCAACTTCGACTCTTCCCTTTTGCTTCTCCTTAGCTAGCTTCTTATCCCATTTAAATACTTTGTTGAGTAGTTTATAGATCGTTTTGCTTTCTTTAGCAAAGAGTGGTCCCAATATGGCCAACATGAGAACGTAAAGTGCGGTAAAAGGCGTCAGTATCGGGCTTAACCCCGCTGTAATCCCCAGATTTGCAACGATGATGGAAAACTCTCCACGCGCGGTGATTGTCAAACCAATATTTGTAGAGGCTTTGTAGGACAACCCGGCCTTTCTTCCAGCAATCATTCCTGCCACGATATTGGCCATTAGAGTGACGATAACAGCCCCTAATGATAACCAAAACGCATCAATTAACGTTGACGGTTCGATACTCAAACCGAAGCTAAAGAAAAAAATCGCTCCAAAGAAGTCACGGAATGGAACAACTAAATGTTCGATTCGATCGCGGTGTTCCGTTTCTGAAAAGACAAGTCCAAGCAGTAAGGCTCCGATGGCTTCAGCAACATGCATCGTTTCGGAAAAGCCGGCGACAAAAAAGAGAATGGCAAAGATGACGATGATGAATATTTCATCGGATTTGATATTCAACCATTTGTTAAGCAGAGGAGCACCCTTACGAGCGATGATAAAAAATAGCAACATATAAGCAACAGATGTTAAAACAGATAGGCTGATTCCGAAAAAGGAGGTGGAGCCAGCTAGCAAAACACCTGACATTGTCGTTAAAAATAAGGCGAGGAAAATATCATCAAACAGAATCATCCCCAAAATGAGCTCTGTTTCAGGATTGGCCGTTCTCCTTAAATCAACAAGAACTTTGGCCACGATAGCGCTTGATGATACACTGAGGAGTCCAGCAATAAGAAGCGTTTCCATCCATGGCATTCCGACGGCCTTGCCATAAAGCAATCCTAAAACAAAGTTCATTGTGACGTAGATGCTTCCGCCGACCACGATGTTTTTTCCGGATTTAATCAGTTTACCAACAGAAAATTCAAGTCCTAAATAAAACAGTAAAAAAAGTACCCCGATCCTGCCTAAAAACTGGATAATTTCATTGCTTTGAATAAAAGTGAGGTCAATAATCCCGATTGTGGGGGCATGGGGCCCGACCAGCATGCCGATCACGATCAAAAACGGGATAATGGAGAAGTTTAATTTATTGGCAATGATCGACCCAATGGCGACTAGGACGAGTGCCGTTCCTACTTCGAATACTAAATGGTTCATCTATTCCCATCACTCCTTATTTGATAGTAAATGACTAATGATCTCCTTGATTTGCTGTCTTTCTCCAGACATAATCAAGGTATCTCCAGCTTCAATCAATGTATTTGGACCGGGATTATGGGATTTTTGGGAATGTTTCTTTTTGATAGCGATGACAGTGACACCGAAACGGTTCCTAATATCAAGTTCACCAATTTTTTGATTTACAGCGGGGGCGTTTGGCTCCACTTGAAACCACTCGATAATGAGATCGTCAAAGGCAAACTCAATCGTTTCGAGCGCCTTTGGTTTATATGCCATTCCTCCAATGATTCCTGCAATTTGGCGCGCTTCTTGGTCGCTTAAGGTCACGCTGCTAACGACTTCATCATAATCCTCTGCGTCAAAGTGATAAATTTCCCTTCGCCCATCGTCATGGATCACAATGACAAGCTTATCTTTGTTTCGCGTAATAATTTCAAACTTGTACCCAATTCCCGGCAATTCGCTTTCTCGGATATTCATGATCAAAGATTCCTCCTTGCTTATATTTTGATTATATTGGAGTTTTTTCCTTTTCTGTTATCTACTTTGTCTATGAGGGCGGTGATTTAGTGCAAAATACCTCGGATCCCAGTCGTTTTTCAATTAGAGAAGCCTTGTGGAATCAGCTTTCTTTTTTGGCAAAATGCCGCTGATTTGCACGTGACAGCGGTTTTTCACCTCCCTCCTATAGTTATTATAACAGTAAAAACGTTTTTTTTTTCACTTTTTTAGCTCAGCTAGCTGTTTGAAGGTGATTGAGGAGGAAATATACATATCGGTGGTTTTTCTAGTCTTTTCCGTTTGTATGTTAAGCATAGTGAACGCTTTCTCTCATTTATGCTTACGTTTAAAAGTGGAGGGATCCGGTTTGGGATGATAAAAATCATTGGTGGAAGGGAATGTTGTTTTTTGCCGGCCGTTTAGGCCACAATGGGAATGAACACGTAATATGAGAGTGTCTAGGCAAAGGGGGCTGACGTGATGAACGAACGAATTGAACGCGACTCGCTCGGCGAGGTGAAGGTGCCGGCCGATAAATACTGGGGGGCGCAGACGGAGCGAAGCCGGCAAAACTTTCGCATCGGCAAAGAAACAATGCCGCTTGAACTCATTTATGCCTATGCCGAGCTGAAAAAGGCGGCGGCGATCGTGAACCATCAGGCTGGAAAGCTGAGCGAAGCGAAGCAGCGGGCGATTGTGGCCGCGTGCGAGGAAATTTTGGCGGGCCGATGGGATGACCATTTTCCACTCGTCGTCTGGCAGACGGGAAGCGGGACGCAGACGAATATGAACGTTAATGAAGTGGTGGCGAGACGGGCGAACGAGCTGCTCCGTGACAGCGAGGGACGCATCCATCCGAACGATGACGTCAACATGTCGCAAAGCTCAAATGACACGTTCCCGACGGTGATGCATATCGCCATTTATGCGAAAGTTCAAACGCATCTTCTGCCGGCGCTCGACGAATTGATCGCCACGTTCGCAGCCAAGGAGCGGCAATATGAGAAGACGATCAAAATCGGGCGCACCCACTTGCAAGATGCGACGCCGCTCACATTTGGGCAGGAGATTTCCGGCTGGCGGACGATGCTGGAAAAAAGCAAGGCCATGATCACCGAAGCGAGTGAGAAGCTGCTTGATTTGGCGATCGGCGGCACGGCGGTCGGCACGGGGCTCAATGCGCCGCCAACGTTTGGCGAACAAGTCGCCAAACAGCTGCACGCTCAAACCGGCTACCCGTTCCGCTCTGCAACAAACAAATTCCACGCGCTGACCAGCCATGATGAGATCGTATACGTCCATGGGGCGTTGAAGGCGCTCGCCGCTGATCTGATGAAAATCGCTAACGATATTCGTTGGCTGGCGAGCGGACCGCGTTCCGGGCTTGGAGAAATCGCGATTCCGTCGAATGAACCAGGCAGCTCCATCATGCCAGGCAAGGTGAATCCGACACAAAGCGAAGCGATGACGATGGTCGCTGTTCAAGTGTTCGGCAACGACGCCACGATCGGTTTTGCGGCAAGCCAAGGCAACTTCCAATTAAATGTGTTCAAGCCGGTCATCGCCTATAACGCCATTCAGTCCGTGCAGCTGCTCGGCGATGCGATTCGTTCGTTTGATGAGCGGTGCGCCAAAGGGTTGGAGGCGAATGAAGCGAAAATGAAAGAATACGTAGAGCGGTCGCTCATGCTCGTGACGGCGCTGAGCCCGCATATCGGCTATGACCGGGCGGCGGAAATCGCGAAGCTCGCCCATCGCGAAGGGTTGACGCTCAAGGAAGCGGCATTGAAAACCGGGTATGTGACAGCGGAGCAGTACGAAGAATGGGTGAGGCCGGAGAAGATGATTTAGCGGCACAAAACGACGGGTAGATCAGCCGTGAGCGAATAGGCGGGCCAAAAACGCTCATCCCGATTCAAGGGATGAGCGTTTTTCCATTGAGACAGCCTCCTGCCGCCAGCTGGCTGCTTTGCACCGGGCAAATGTTAAGCAAACAGGCGAATGAGTTCATTAATCGACAAGACGGCAAACAGCGCCAGACAAAGAACGAGCAGCGCATTCGAGAGCCAATGGTTGCGCCCTTCGTCCGGAAGCGCTTTTTTCGAATTGAGCAAATAAAGAAGCGTCACAGCCAAAAATGGCATAAACAGCGCGCCGAGCGCCCCGTAGGCGATGATGAGTCCGACCGGCTTGCCGATGAAATGCAAGAGCATCGGCGGGAAGGTGAGCCAAAAGACGTAGAAGCGGAACGCTTTTGACTGGTTGAGCGATTCGGCTTCAACCCGCGTTTTCCGCATGTTGCGAACAAAATCGGCGAACAAATACGAAACGCCGTTCCAAACGCCGATGACCGATGTAAATGACGCCGACCAAAAGCCGAGCAAAAAGAGCCAACGGGCGGCCGGGTGCAGCTCGTTGCCCATGATCGAAGCGAATGACACAAGCCCCTGCTCACCGCTGATCGTCGTGTCAGTGCCGTACAACAAGGCGGCCCCAAGCACGAGAAGCGACAACGTAAAGATGGCGGTGACAATATAAGCGACAGCGGAATCATAGCGCATCGGCGATACGTAAGCTCGCCCTTTCCAGCCGTTTTCCTGCAGCCAATATCCGTATGACGCCATGGTGATAGAGCCGCCGACGCCGCCGATCAGCCCGAGAGCATACAAAAGCGACCCTTTCGGCAAATCCGGAACGGCCGTTTTCCAAAGATCATCGAGCTGCGGCAGGACAAGAAGCGCCGAGCCGACCACGGTAATGAACATGAGCCCGACGAGCACATTCATGACCCGCTCAAACAATTGGAATCGGCCGGACCAAGTAATCGCAAAGCCAGCCACCCCATGGATGACGGCCCACGCCCAAAGCGGAATGGACGGGATCATCGCTGACATCGCCAAGGCGCACGATGACGTACCGGCCGCGCCGTATACGAATCCCCAAATAATGGCGTACACGCCAAAATAGATTGAGGCCCATTTCCCCATTGACTGCCAGCCTTCGAAAATGGTTTTGCCGCTGAGCAAATGCCAACGGCCGACCCCTTCATTCAACACAAACTTGAACAATGCACCGACGATGATCGCCCACATAAAGACAAGGCCGTAGTTCGTTCCGGCGACAAGGGCGGCCACCAAATCCCCGGCCCCGACTCCGGTCGCTGCGACGATCAGCCCCGGGCCGATCATCGTCCACTTCGATTTCCCCATTTTTCTCTTCCCCCTTGTTGCAAATGGATTCCAAAAGTTCCGTATATTCGATATTATAGTAATAGTATAAACTGCGTCTTGTCTACCGCTGAAAGACCCATTCATTACTATAAAAGGAGTTTGATGTCATGGCGATTTACGAGCCGCTGCTTCCCCCTTTTGAAAAGGTGGTCCGCAACATTGAGCAAGTCATCGTCGGAAAACGCGACGTCATCATCCTCAGCTTAACAGCGTTATTGGCCAAAGGCCATGTGCTGCTCGAGGATGTGCCCGGCGTCGGCAAGACGATGTTGGTGCGTGCGCTGGCGAAATCGTTCAACGTGGAGCTGAAGCGCATTCAGTTTACGCCGGATTTGCTGCCGAGCGATGTGACCGGCGTTTCCGTCTATAATCCGAAAACACAGCAGTTTGAGTACAAGCCCGGGCCGATTGTCGCCCATATCGTGCTCGCGGATGAGATCAACCGGACGTCGCCGAAGACGCAATCGGCGCTCCTGGAAGCGATGGAAGAAGGAAGCGTGACCGTTGACGGCGTCACCCGGGCGCTGCCGCAGCCGTTTTTGGTGATGGCGACGCAAAATCCGATTGAATATGAAGGAACGTACCCGCTCCCCGAGGCCCAGCTTGACCGGTTTTTGGTGAAGCTGCACATGGGCTATCCGTCTCCCGACGAAGAAATCGAAATGTTAAACCGGCTGGAAAAAGCGGCGCCGCTTTCGGAGATCGGCCCGGTGATGTCGCTTGATGAACTGCTGGCCCTGCAACGAAAGGTTTCGGACGTGCATGTGAGCGACACGGTGAAGCGGTATATCGTCGACCTTATCCAACAAAGCCGCACGCATGAAGCGGTCTATTTGGGGGTCAGCCCGCGCGGGGCCGTCGCTTTGATGAAGGCGGCGCAGGCGTACGCGTTCATCCATGGCCGCGATTTTGTCATCCCTGATGATGTGCAACAGCTCGCTCCGCATGTGCTCGCCCACCGTCTCTTGATTCGTCCTGAAGCAAAATGGGACAAGCTTGACGCCACTGCCGTCATCAAACAGCTTCTAGCCCGTACGCCGGTGCCGGTGCAAGGACGGCGATAAAAGCGATGAACGCGAAGCGAATGAAGAAGGGGAGGCGTTGGCTCCCGCTTGTTGGATTGTTGCTGTTGACCGCCATCTTGTTTTCCTATGCCATGTTTCAAGGCGGATTTGTCAGCTGGTTTTTGTTTTACAGCTTTTTGCCGTTTGGACTGCATGCGTTTGCCGTCGCCTTGTATCCGATCAGACGCGTTGCGGTGAGCCGGACGGTGCCGGCGAAGCGCTATCATGCAGGAGAACCGATTCCGGTGACGGTCCGCATGGAGCTGCCTTGGGCGATTCCGCCCGCTGCCCTCACCGTTTCGGGCCAGGAGCCGCGGCATGGAGGGGCGATGGCCGCGTGGCCGTTTCGACGCCGCCTTTCTTGTGCGTGGTCGCTCTCGTTGCCGCGCGGCCGCCATCAGTTGGACATCGTGCGCCTCGAGGCTTCTGACGCCCTCGGCTTTGTGAACAAAGCAGAATCGTTTTCGGCGCCGTGCACGATCATCGTGTATCCCCGCTATTGGCCTTGGCCGGCAGAAATGGTGCGTGAATGGTTCGCCTATGGAAAAGAGGCCCGCCCGCTTGCTTACCGCCGCGATCTGGCGGTGGCGGCCGGCGCCCGCGAGTACGCGCCCGGTGACAAAATGTCGTGGGTGCATTGGAAGGCGTCAGCGCGAAGGCAAGCGTTGATGACAAAAGAGTTCGATGAGCCGCGCAATGACGATTGGATCGTCGTGCTCGACGGCGCCGCATCGCCATGGTTTGAGGAGCTTGTCACGCTGGCGGCGTCCATCGCGAAAGCGTTGATCGATGAAGGAGTCCCAGTCGGCCTGCTCGTGACTGGAAAAGCCCGTTCTTATTTAGCGCCGCGGCGAAGCGAGGAGCAGTGGCCGTCGCTCCTTCTCCGTCTGGCGGAAGCGGAGGCGAACGGATCAGCGCCGCTTGCGTCTCAATTGGCGGAGGAGGGGAACTGGAGAACAGCGGCCGGTTGCGTGGTCGTGACGTCGAGGTTATCCGCCGAGTTGGCTGCGCAGCTGCGAGCGATGGCGTCAAAACGCTGCATAGTGTTGTATGTGGTCAACCGTGAATGGGGAGAGGACGAGCGGAGGTGGGCGGACGGACTCCGCCATGCGGGGGTGCACGTATCCCACATGCCCCCTCAATCATGGCAAACTGTCCGGCAAGGAGGAGAAGACGGATGAGGCGGTTAGGGACAAGGATGTTGTCTGCTATGCTGCCCAACGTCCTAGCGGCTTGGCTGCTCACGGAATGGCTTTGGCCGTTGGAAGACGTGACGGATACAGCGCATATTAGAGTGTTTGCGGCCTTTGTCGCCCTTTGCTTCGGGATGTATTGGCTCCGCCTTCCGATCTGGCTGTCCGCTTTGGGGAAAGCGGGATATATATGGTGGTCGCTCGCTTGGCTGTTTTCGTTCCATTCGGCCGCCTCGCTGCCGTATGCCTTATGGCGGGATGGCGCGGCTTGGCTGCAGGGGGGACGCTTGTCCATGCCGAGCGATGCCGTGCGCACCTTTGCCTTTTTTCTGCTGCTATGGGCCATCTCGTTTCTGTTTCATTGGCTGATTGTCCAGAAAAAACGGTGGTTTGTCCCATACGCATTGACAGTTGGGTATATCGCTGTGCTTGATACGTTTTTTCCGTATAGCGGGAACGACGCGATCGTTCGCCTTGTGGCGCTTGGCTTTTTCGCCTTCGTTTGGCTGCATGGCGAGCGGCTGCAGGCAAAAGCGCCGTCTTTTCGCATCGGAACGTGGCGGGCGGCCGCTCTATTCATTCCGGCTGCTGCTTTGGCGGCTGGGTATGCGGGACCAAAGCTGCCGCCCCAATGGCCGGATCCGGTTGCGTTTATCCGCAGCGATCATGCCCAGCCGGAAGAAACGAACGACAACTCGCCTTCTCCTGGCGTGGCAAAAGTGGGATACGGACAGAATGATTCCCGCCTCGGCGGGCCGTTTATCGCGGATGATACCGTCGTCTTTACGGCGAAAGATCGAGGGCTTCATTACTGGCGGATTGAGACGAAAGATATTTACACCGGCAAGGGATGGGAAGTGTTTCCGAGCGAGCAAGTCCGCTCGTTTGCCAACGGCGAAGAGCTCAAGTATGAATGGTGGAGCGATCAAGTTGAGACAGTGGAGCAAAAGGCGGAGATCGAGCGGCGCGATCAAGGGTTTCATCTCGTTTATCCGCTTGGGTTGCGGCGGGTGGAAGCAGCCGAACCGGTCGTGTACCGCATGGATGTGGCGACAGAGAAAATTTATACGACCGATGACAGGGCGAATGCGTTCCCTGTTGGCAAGTATTCATTGACCTATTGGGAGCCGGATTTTCCGATTGCGGCGTTGCGCGCCGCGCCCCCAGTTCGAGACCCTCTTCTGTTGAAACGATATACGCAGTTGCCAAAGACGCTTCCGCAAAGGGTGCGCGACTTGGCGAAGCAAATCGCCGCCGGAGAACAGACGGCTTACGACAAAGTGAGAGCCATTGAGCAGTATTTTCAACTTGGGCAATATACGTACGAAACAAAGGATGTCGCCGTTCCAAAAGAGAACGAAGATTACGTTGATCAATTTTTATTTGAAACAAAACGGGGGTATTGCGACAATTTTTCGACTTCTATGGTCGTGCTCGTGCGTTCGCTCGGCATTCCGGCGCGCTGGGTGAAAGGCTATACGTCCGGAAGGCTGGTCAGCGAGCAAGACGGGGAAAATCTTTACGAAATCCGCAACCATGACGCTCATGCGTGGGTTGAGGTGTATTTTGAAGGCGTCGGCTGGGTGCCGTTTGAGCCAACGCGGGGGTTTGTCAACCCGTATGCGTTTTCACTTTCTCAACAGAATGAGGAGCAACAAGCGCAGCCCTCGCAGCCGGAACCACAGGAACAGCCGCGCGTGCCGCTCGAACAATTGATCAAACGATCATCGCCAGAGCAAGACCGCCATTGGTGGGAGAAGCTGGCCGACAGTTGGTCATGGCAAATGGTGCTGGGCGTGTTCGCGATGCTAGCGGCATTGGGCGGAACGATTTACACGACAAGACGAAAATGGTGGCCGCGCCTTACGCTCCTTCGATTCCGCCGCCGCCAAGTTGACGGCCCGGAATGGCTTGTCCCCGCTTACTTGGCATTGTTGCGTCAGCTGCATGACTACGGGCTGAAACGAAAAGAAGAGGAAACGTTGCGTCAGTATGCCATCCAAGTGGATCGTTTATTCGAAACCGATGAAATGGAACGTTTGACCAAATCGTATGAACAAGCGGTCTACGGCGCAAACAGCAGCCGGATCGACCTCCGTGAGGCGCGTCAATTGTGGGAAAATTTAATAAAAAGGACGATCTCTTGACCGCCTGCCGGCAAGTTGATAGAATGAATTCAAATTTGCATACGGATAGACGAAAGCCCTTCATATAAGCGCAAGAATATGGCTTGCGCGTCTCTACCGGGCCGCCGTAAACGGCCCGACTATGAAGGCAGAAGACGCTGCTATTCTGCCTTCATCCATGTTTTGGGCAACGGCAGCGTTTATTTTTTGGACGGGGTGGAGAACATGAATCAAGAAATGATCGTCGTATTGGACTTCGGAAGCCAATATAACCAACTGATCACCCGCCGCATCCGTGAATTTGGCGTGTACAGCGAATTGCACCCGCATACGATTCGCGCCGACGAGATTCGCGCGTTGAACGCCAAGGGGATCATTTTTTCCGGCGGTCCGAACAGCGTATATGATGAGCAGGCGTTTCGGTGCGACCCGGCGATTTTTGAGCTCGGGCTGCCGATTTTAGGGATTTGCTACGGGATGCAGCTGATGGCGCACCACTTAGGCGGCAAAGTGGAAAAGGCGTCGCACCGCGAGTACGGGAAGGCGCTCATTCAAGTGAAAAACGACTCCCTGTTGTTCCACGGTTTGCCGGACGAACAAGTCGTCTGGATGAGCCATGGCGATTTGGTTACCGCTCCGCCTGGCGGCTTTGTCGTAGATGCCACAAGCCCTTCCTGCCCGATCGCAGCAATGAGCGATGAACGGCGGAAGTGGTATGGAGTGCAGTTTCATCCCGAAGTGCGCCACTCGGTCTACGGCAACGATTTGTTGAAGAAGTTTGTTTTCGATGTATGCGGCTGCCGGGGCGACTGGACGATGGAAAACTTCATCGATGAGCAGGTGCGTCGCATCCGCGAACAAGTGGGCGAAAAAAGAGTGTTGTGCGCGTTGAGCGGCGGGGTTGACTCGTCGGTTGCGGCTGTATTGGTGCACCGCGCCATCGGCGATCAGCTCACCTGCATTTTTGTTGACCACGGCCTTCTTCGCAAAGGCGAAGCGGAAAGCGTCATGAAGACGTTCCGTGAGCAATTCCAGATGAATGTCATCAAAGTCGATGCGAAAGACCGCTTTTTGGCGAAACTAAAAGGGGTCACAGATCCGGAACAAAAGCGGAAAATCATCGGCAACGAGTTTATTTACGTCTTTGACGATGAGGCGGCGAAGCTTGAAGGCATTGAATTTTTAGTGCAAGGGACGCTCTATACCGACATTATCGAAAGCGGCACGGCGACGGCGCAAACGATCAAATCGCACCATAACGTCGGCGGTTTGCCGGAAGATATGAAATTCGAACTGATCGAACCGCTCAATACGCTGTTTAAAGACGAAGTGCGCGCTCTTGGCACACAATTAGGCATTCCGGACGAAATCGTTTGGCGCCAGCCGTTCCCGGGTCCGGGGCTTGGCATTCGCGTCCTTGGCGAGGTGACGGAAGAAAAATTGGAAATCGTCCGCGAATCGGATGCGATTTTGCGCGAAGAAGTGAAAAAAGCGGGGTTGGACCGCGACATTTGGCAATATTTCACTGTTCTTCCCGACATCCGCAGCGTCGGGGTGATGGGTGATGCCCGCACGTACGATTATACGGTCGCCATCCGCGCCGTAACCTCGATCGACGGGATGACCGCCGATTGGGCCCGCATTCCGTGGGATGTGCTGGAACGCATTTCAACGCGCATCGTCAACGAAGTGCCGCACGTCAACCGCGTCGTCTACGACATTACAAGCAAGCCTCCGGCGACGATTGAGTGGGAATAAAAACGAACAAAAGACGAGCATTCCCAAAGAAATGTTCGTCTTTTTTCTTGACAAGCGACCGACAGGCTGATACAATAGCCGTGGAATCATGAATATTGTCGAATTCCGTCGTATAATCCCGGGAATATGGCTCGGGAGTTTCTACCAAGCTACCGTAAATAGCTTGACTACGAGGGATGTGAAATAGAGAGCCGATGTCCTCTCTCTGTTCGTCATTCCTTCTTAGTCAACGCTTCTGGTAGCTGCAGAAGCGTTTTTATTCTTTATAGGGGGGACAGACGTGAGAAAGTATTTTCAGTTTGATGAGCTCGGCACGAATTATCGGACGGAGATCATCGCCGGGCTGACGACGTTTTTGTCGATGGCGTACATTTTGTTCGTCAACCCATTTACCTTGTCGTTAGGGGCGGTGAAAGATTTTCCTGACGAACTGCGCATTGACCAAGGAGCCGTCTTTGTCGCCACGGCTTTGGCGGCGGCATACGGGTCGATTTTAATGGGAGTGCTGGCCCGCTACCCGATCGCCTTGGCGCCGGGGATGGGGCTGAACGCTTTCTTCGCCTTCACGGTCGTCTTGCATATGGGCATTCCGTGGCAAACGGCCTTGGCGGGAGTGTTTGTTTCCGGCATCATTTTTACGATTTTATCGCTCACCGGCATTCGAGAAAAAATCATCGATGCCATTCCCGTTGAACTGAAATATGCCGTCAGCGCCGGAATTGGGCTGTTCATCACGTTCATCGGCCTGCAAAACGCCGGCATTATTGTGAATAACGACGCCACCCTGGTCGGATTGAGCGATTTGAAGGATGGCAATACGCTGCTCGCCATTTTCGGATTGTTCATCACCGTTGTTTTAATGGTGAAAAAGGTAAACGGCGGCGTCTTTTACGGCATGGTCATTACGGCTGTCGTTGGCATGATTTTCGGACTGATTGAAGTGCCGAAACAAATTGTCGGCGCGATCCCGGACATTTCGCCGACGTTCGGCGTCGCGATTGAACACTTGCCAGATATTCTTTCGCTGAAAATGCTTGGCGTCGTCTTGACATTCTTTATTGTCGACTTTTTCGATGCGACCGGCACCCTTTTGGCAGTGGCCAACCAAGCCGGGCTGTTGAAAAACAACAAACTGCCGCGCGCTGGCAAAGCGTTGCTTGTTGACGCGACAGCGGTGATGGTTGGGGCGGTGTTTGGCACATCGACGACGACATCGTATATCGAATCGTCGGCCGGCGTCGCTGCTGGAGGACGCTCCGGGTTTTCCGCGGTCGTGACGGGGATTTTGTTCTTGCTGGCGCTGTTCTTCTCCCCGCTCCTGAGCGTCATTACCGCACCGGTCACCGCACCAGCGCTCATCATCGTCGGGGTGTTGATGGCTTCGTCGATCGGCGAAATTGACTGGAAAAAGTTCGAAGTCGCCGTGCCGGCGTTCTTCACCTTGATCACGATGCCGCTCTCCTATAGCATTGCCACCGGCATCGCTGTCGGCTTCATCTTTTACCCGATCACGATGCTGTTGAAAGGCCGCGGCAAAGACGTTCATCCGTTGTTGTATGTCCTGTTTGTCGTCTTTATCTGCTACTTCGTCTTTTTGCGGGAATAGAAGAGGAATAAAGGGCTGTTCCTAAGGCGGATTGGCTGCCGTGGGAACAGTCTTTTTTTGACAAGAGCGTAGCGGGGACGACAGAGTGTGGAAGGTGATGTGCTATAATGGAAGAAATGATGAAAGGGGAATGAACGATGTTTATCCATCGCTTAGAGGAACATTCATGGCTAAAGTTGCTCACAATGGAAGATGCGGAATCGCTTTTTGCGTTAATTGATTCATGCCGCCCACATTTGCGTCAATGGCTCCCATGGGTGGATTCAACCCAAACAGTAGCGGATTCGAAAACGTTTATCTTTCAAGGGTTGCAGAAGTTTGCCGCTGGAAACGGCTTTGAGGCCGGGATTTGGCACCTCGGCCAATTGGCTGGTGTGATCGGAATTCATTATATGGATCGAGCGAATCGAAAAACGAGCATTGGCTATTGGCTTGGCGAATCGTTTCAAGGAATGGGGCTGATGACGAAAGCATGCAAGGCGTGCATCGACTATTTGTTTACAGAGCAAGGGATGAATCGTGTCGAAATCCGCTGTGCAACAGAAAATCACCGGAGCAGAGCGATTCCAGAACGGCTGGGATTTACAAATGAAGGAACGATTCGAGACGCGGAGTGGCTTTACGATCGTTTTGTCGACCATGTTGTGTACGGGATGCTAGCGAGAGAATGGAAGAAATGTGAATAAGGGAGTTTGGGGGATGCGGAAAAATGGCTCTTCCCCCATAAGGGATTGCATGTCTGATTCCATTGTGAACAATGCCATCATGGTAGTGGTAGTGCCGAAAAGCCATGCACATCTTTAACGACTCCCTTTGCAATAAACATTTGACATATCAAAATGGAGATGCTATATTAGTGAACTACCCCCACTTAATTTTCTAGCGAAAATTTGAAGTGGGGGCTTCCAAAGAAGTTTGACTGCTTCAAGCAATCCTTATTCTTTGAGGCGTGTC
>NZ_PIJF01000063.1:0-16703 GCF_002809985.1 Geobacillus sp. WSUCF-018B | reverse complement strand
CGCCAACCACAACTTATTTAGTCTAGCCAAAAGGCAGACAGGTTATACGAGATGCCTAAAATCGGGCACCTCTGCTTTCCTATTGCCTTTTTTGGCCATAACAACAGTGCCTGGCACCGTTCGCTAATGAGCATCGCTAGTAAGAGAAAAACCGCAGTGCTGCCAATAAGGCAACACGGCGGTTTTTCATTTTAATACTTTTTCGATGATTTAATTCAGGACGTATTTGAACAGCGAATCGATTTTCTGATCGCTCTCCAATCACCTGTGCAACATCATTGACGTGGGACAAAGAGGGACACAACATAGTTGAACAGCACCCGACACCGTTCGCTAATCTCCCAACCGCTCCCGTACTTCCTCCTCTGTCATGTCGAGAATATGGGCAACGTCTGTTATACTCATTCCTTTTTCGACCATTTTTCGAATCGTTTCATTTTTTCCTTCTTCTCGACCTTGTTTCAATCCTTCTTGTCTTCCTTCTTCCCGACTGCCGCGAATGTTTGAGAGTTGATCAAGGAGCCATTTCAGCCGCATTTCGTATGCGTAACGGTTTTCGGGGTCGACGCTTAAGTTTTGCCATTCTTCTAGTGCTTCTAAAATGTCTTGTTCCGTCATGGCTATTCCCTCCAATTCACGAAACATCTCTTCATCCATTTTTTTCGTTCGTCCATCGACAGCCGACAACATCGTTAGCCATGGCCATTCCGGTGACTGTTTCACTTCTCTCCGATATTTCTTCCATTTTACCATAAATTGTGACAAGTCGAGTACATGAAATTCAAGGTGATGGCTCCAAAGAAACTGTTCTTCGTCTTCACGAATGTGAAAAACGGTATGGAAGCGATCTGTTTCATGTGGGAAAAGGGGATAATTTAAGATGGCGATCATAATCGTTGGAGGGAGGATGTCGTACCGTTCTCCTTTCGATAGTGAAGATGAAAACAACCTTGCCCAGTAATACAATAGCCGTTCGGGCATACCGTATTGTGGGATGATTTGAATTTCAACGTGAATGCGCTCGCCGCGGTTTGTGCGAACGATGACATCTAACCGTCCAGTCTTACCGTCTTCTGTTTCTTTCGTTAGTTCGGTGTTTTCAAACTGTACGTCGATGATGCGATCATCTCCAGTCCGATGTAGCAACGCATTTAAAAACGCCATCGTGATTGACTTTCTGCTTGGGTGGCCGAACAGTTGTTTAAACATAAAATCCATTTTTAAATCGAGGTATTGCACACAAATCATCCTTTCGTAGAATATAAGGAACAATTTGATTAAAATCGGGAAATAAGGGAAATGCAAAAGTGGAAAATTGAATTTTGCGGAAAATTTTTATGACAAATGGGGTAAAAAAGTGGGAACCGTTGAAAAGTGGCTCAATTTTAGATTATCAAATACATGGATATTTGCCGAACCATTTCGACTCAATATGGGCTATCTACACAACATTTATACTCGTTTCGTTCTATATGTTAGAAGGCACCTTTGAGATACTTCACTCTCAAAGATGCCTTAACACCAAAGAAAAACAGAATATATTGAAACGTTAGCAACAACCCCAACGGCTAACCAGATATCACAAAGAACGCTTTTGCTACGCCCCCACAATATCTTCTGAATTTCTGTTAATCTCATCGATAATGCGAATAATCTTCCGCGCGTCGTCCATGTTGTCTTGAAAGAGTTCAACAATGCTGCCGACGGTTTTGAACGGCTCCTCCTGAAGCACCCGCTTGTCCATGACCCCGTTTTTCACAAAGTAATCGACGATTAGTTTGACAAAACGGCTTTGCTGGATGTTCAACCGTTCGCTTGATAAAAATTCAGAAAACGCTTCGTTGGCTGCCTGCGGGTCAAGGCCGACGATTTGGCGGACGAGCTTTGTAATCGGTGTGTCTCCGAATTCTCTTTGATAATCTTCCTGTGTGCCAAGCTCATTCCAAAGAATATGCTCCAACGTTTTTACGTCTTGGACGGTTAGCTTTTTATTATTTCGCAACTTGTAAATGGCCATCTGGTCGCGGTGTTCGTGCAGATAATGTTCCACCTTTTTCCGATAATTTTTCAGATCATTGACAGTAAACATCGGGCCGTTTTCTTTGACTTCTAAAACTTGGTCTTTAAAGTTCGTATAGTAAATTTTTTGCGTCTCTTTTTCAAGGAATTTGACTAAGTCACGCAACGCTTCACGGACAGCTTCCAATTCGAAAATATCGGCTTCGCTCCAAAACTCTTCCGTCTGCACCTTTTCGATGATGTATTTTTGTTCCATCACTTGAGGAATGGAACCGAGTTTCGACAACGCCTCGGCGGTGCGAATCACACTCCGAATCGGCTTCGTCGCATTTTTCGTTTGCAGCTTCGCCAATTCGATCGTGTACATAAGCAAATCAAAGCGTTTCGCAAATTCATCGTCATTTAACGGGACAATCAACGGCGAAATATGTTCTTTGATTTCATTGACATCCATCGCTGTTAAGGAATCCCATTTAGTCCGGTTTTTAAACTTGTGTACGTATTGAATATGTTGGCGTACGCGGAAGTTTTCTTCGTTTAACTTATTGATTTCCGCTAGCACCTCGTCAATCAATTCATTGCGATAGGCAATATACTCTTCTTCTTGGTATTGTAAATGCTGCAGTTCTTTAATGATTTCGATTTTGGCATTAAATAGACGCTCCGTTAAGCTTTCCACCGCTTTTCCTTCGATTCCTTTCGGATTTTCCCGGAAAAACTCAAAGTTGCCGCAATAGTCAAAAATAAGGAAATGCGTTTTATCTTGCCCGGCTCCGAATAAGTCTTTGCATAAACGGGTTCCGCGTCCAATCATTTGCCAAAACTTTGATTTGGAGCGCACTTTCTTGAAGAACACAAGGTTGACGACTTCCGGAATATCTACTCCCGTATCGAGCATATCGACCGATACCGCAATTTGCGGCCATTTGTTGCGGTCGGAAAAATCATCGATTAATGTTTGGTAGTAGTTCACGCTGTAATCAATGACTCGTGCAAAGCCGCCCTTGTATTCAGGGAACAATTGATCAAAGCGCTCCACAATCCGTTCCGCATGACGATGATTTTTCGCAAAAATAATCGTTTTGCCGAGTTTGTCTCCGCCTTCGACGCGAATTCCTTTTTCCATTAAATCTCTCAGTACCGTATCAATCGTATCGTCATTAAACAGCCATTCGTTTAACGCTGCACTGTCAATATCCTCGCCTACTTCATCATCAAATGTTTCTTCATATCGTTCTTTTTCTTCATCCGATAACTCATCGTAATGAATGCCCTCTTCAAGAAATTTAAGCTTTGTTTCAATGGTACGATAATCCACTAAATAGCCATCTTGAACCGCTTGATCTAACTCATAGGCATAGGTCGGCACGCCGTTTTCCAGATCAAACACTTCATACGTATTGCGGTCAATTTCATCTTTTGGCGTGGCGGTAAGCCCAAGCAATATTGCGTCAAAATAGTCAAAAATCGCCCGATATTTCTTATAAATACTGCGGTGGGATTCATCGACGATAATTAAATCAAAATGCCCGACGGTAAAGAGACGTTTGCCGTCTTTTCGCTTCGCTTCGTCAATCGCGTTCATCATCGTCGGGTACGTCGAAAACACCATGCGGCTTTCCTCTGGATTGTCTTTGTTATCGAGCAAATTGCAAAGCGTCAAGTTTGGAAGCAAATGGCTAAAGCTATTTTTCGCTTGCGTGACAAGCGTTTTGCGGTCCGCTAAAAACAAAATGTTTTTCACCCAATTGTGGCGAGTGAGAACATCGACAATCGCAGCCGCCGTCCGGGTTTTGCCGCTCCCCGTCGCCATGACAAGCAACGCTTTGCGCCGTTTGTTCTCGAGCGCGTCGCATACGGCTAACACCGCTTCTTTTTGGTAATAGCGATTCGTTATGTTGTCATTGATTTGCACATTTTTTAGCGGCTTCTTCATCGTCCGACGATCAATAAGCAAGCTTAATTCTTCCTTATTGTAAAAGCCGGAAACCTTCCGCGCCGGATAGTTAAGGTCGTCCCAAATATACGTTTCAAAACCGTTTGTGTAAAAAATAATCGGACGTTGGCCGTGCATTTTCTCAATGCAGTCGGCGTATAGCTTGGCTTGTTGCTTTCCTTTGTTCGGGTCAGCGGTTGTCCGTTTCGCTTCGATAACCGCAAGCGGCTTCCCGTTGTCGCCAAAAAGGACGTAATCGACATAACCGACTCCTTCTTGATTTGGCATGCCAACGACAGGGTATTCCACAATAACGTCCTTTTTAAATTCCCAACCCGCCAGCTTCAAATCTAAATCGATATATTTCTTTCTTGTTTCCCATTCGCTTAGTTCATCGACTTGGAAGTGATATTCTTTTGTATTCGCTTCCCGTTTGGCGGTGAGAAGAGCGCGGAGCTGTTCATTTTCTTTCATCATTTCCTCAAGACGCTTGTCTTTGGAACTTAGCCGTTCGTATAAATCTTTCAATTCTTCCGGACGCTCGCGCTTTTCCTCTCCGATTGGCAGCAATGATTCGTCAAAATCCGTAGCCGTATATTCATCTGAATAACAATAATCAATCCAAGACACAAACTGATGAAGATGATGCAGAGAAAGAATCGCTTCTTCCCTCGTAATCATCGAGTTCGTATGAACCGCGACATTTCCCAGTTTGACAATGTAACGCAACAACGGCAACAAGTCTTCATCAATAATGGACAAAAAGACGTTGTCATGAATCAAGCTGGAAAGATTATCTTGATACGGAACTTTTAAAGCGCTATCAAAGCTGTACACCCACTTCACCGCCAGCTCCAGCGCACGGCGCGTCAAAATCGCGCACGTCGCCGGACTCACGACCAAACTTTTCTCTGCCTCTAAACACGCATTCGTAAAACTCTCATAATGAGGTTTGCCTATTAAAAAACGAAAGTTGGATAACAACAAATCCCCCTCCCTTGACCAACACGAATTCCTTTTACATTTACTAATCGTTGAACAGTTCTCCCTTAAACGCCCGTTGCATGAGGGAGTTGAAATTATTCTGTAGCTCTACCATGCTCTTTTGAAGTAACTCTTTTTCAGCTTCTATTTCTTCAACAATTTTAGTAAACCTGTTTTGTAATTCTAACGGAGGGCAAATTATAAATAGTTCCTCTCCATACTGCTTCGCATTTATATTCGGTTGAGCAACAGTATTTTGCTTATTCATAACCCACTGCTTATAATATTGGGTTCTTGTGAAATGAAATAAGAATTTAGGATTTATTTTACTAGTATCCGGAACAAATCTGATTAAGTAACCCGCAAAGATACAATATCCATTTTTCTCAGAATGTAAATAAGTTTTTCCAACAGTTGCGCCAGACCTTGCAAATAATATATCTCCTTCGTTCAATCTATACTTCTCATAATCATCTGGATTACTCGGTGCCACTATATCATCATTTAAACTACCATCATCTCTGATATCAGTAATTCTAATATACCTTGGTTTACCAGAATCATAGGGGATTGCAGAAGAACCTGAACCATATTCGCCCTTACGAAGGCAAACATCATTTAATTTTTGTTTTTTCCAATTTTTCTTATTTAATCTTGGATCCCCAAACATCTCCAAAAACACACTTTGCGTTAACTGGTCTAACGCTTCAATTTGGGCTTTTCGTTTGTCGATGAGTTCTTGGGCTTTGTCTAATGCTTTCACAATCTTTACTTGATTTTCTATATCGAAAACCGGTATCTGAATGCTCTCTATATCTTTTTTACTTATAGCCTTAAAAGTACTTCCCGTCCCCATACTTTCGATTTCATTTTTCTTATAGTTTAGTGCATAAAATAAATATTTATAGTTAATCATATCATTATTCGCTCTGATAGCAGCTAATCCCCTACCAATACAGCACTTAGTATTCGCAATATTAACATCCCCTACAGGTGCTCGTACTGACATTAATATATCGTTTTCATTTGCAACTTTTAAAGGTGCAGAACAATAAGTCTTAGGAGTTGGGTGCAGTTTACCAAAATCAGCTTTCCCCTGAAAAAAAGGCAAGCCTTCTTTCCTATCATTATACGTATCAGACGAAGGTGATTGTCCCATGATTATTTCACATACTTCTGCAACTTTTTTATACTTAATTGCGGTCATAATACTTTACTCCTTAATCATTTCCTTCAACTCTTTAATTCCCAGTATAATCTCTTTTTCCAACGCTTCTATTCTTTCAAGTATCACACTTGGCGCTTCATACTCCACCTCTTCATACTCAATCTCTTTATATTTGTTAATCGAAAGGTCATAGCCGTTTTCACGAATTTCTTCCACCGGCACAAAGAATGACTGCTCCGTGCGCTTCCGTTCTTTTTCCGCTTCACGGTTATGGAATCGCGCAATGATGTCCGGAATGTCATTTTCTTCAATCGGAGTGCGCTTATCGTCCAACGAGTAGCCATCGGCTTTCATGTCATAGAACCATACTTGATCCGTTCCGCCGACGCCTGTTTTTGTGAAAATCATAATTGCCGTCGAAACTCCAGCGTACGGTTTAAACACACCGCTTGGCATGGAAATAATTGCTTCTAATTTATGATTTTCCACAATTTCTTTGCGGATATCTTTATGCGCCTTCGAGCTGCCGAACAATACCCCGTCCGGTACGATGCACGCGCAACGTCCGCCCGTTTTTAAAATGCGTAAGAATAATGCCAAAAATAAAAGTTCGGTTTTCTTTGTCTTTACAACTTTTAACAAATCATTTGAAACTGCATCATAATCTAATGAACCTTTAAAAGGCGGATTGGCAAGGACAAGGGTGTATTTGTCCTTATCTTTGTTTTGTTCCGACAAGGAGTCGCGATATTCGATATTCGGATTTTCAATGCCATGGAGCATCATGTTCATCGCGCCAATCCGCAACATCGTGCGGTCCATATCAAAACCGTAGAACATACGGTTATTAAAATGTTCTTTTAAACTTTGCACTAAAAATAAATCGCTGCGGTGCTTGCGCAAATATTCGCCCGCCGCCACCAAAAACCCCGCCGACCCCGCCGCCGGGTCGACGATGATGTCTTCCGGCGTCGGTTTCATCAGCTCGACCATCATGTGAATGATATGACGCGGGGTGCGGAATTGGCCGTTCGTGCCTGCGGTGGCGATTTTCGATAACAAATACTCGTACAAATCGCCTTTCGTATCGCGGTCTTTCATCGGAATGCGGTCAATGCCGTCGACGATTTTGACGAGCATTTGCGGCGTCGGGATCATGAAAATGGCGTCGCCCATATATTTTGCATAGGCCGATTCCCGATTGCCGTGCAAGTTTTTGATGAATGGAAACACTTCATTGGACACGACATCGTACATATGGGCGGCTTCAAAATGTTTGAATTTGCTCCAGCGCAAGTGTTGCTTATCGGGAGGAAAGATGCATTCCGATTCAATGCCGAGCAGCGCATCCTCCTGCTCGCGCTGTGTTTCGACTTCATCCAAGCCTTTGATGAACAATAAGTAGGTAAACTGTTCAATGACCGTCAGCGGGTTCGTAATGCCGCCTGTCCAAAACGTTTCCCATATTTTATCGACTTTATGGCGCAATTCGCCTGTGAGCATGGCTTCTATGTACCTCCTTGTGATTTCCAATCTCCATTATATACGGTTTTCGGTACAAAAGGGGAAGAAAAATACGTTTTATACCGGTTGACGCTCAGGAAGACAGAGGGTGACATTTGGGGCAAAGAAACTCCGACTGTGCTTTGCATGAAGCGGGAGTCGTTCACTATAACCGTTCGAGGAACACTTGCAAGTGTTGTGGATTCTCAATAGGATGGATCTCATCCAGCCCCAGTTTTGCAGGCGGATGAAATCTTTATCATGTCATTCGTGTCGTCATGGCCGTTTGCCCAATTCGACTGCAAACAACAAGGCCGGATCCACCGGCCCGTTGTCTTATCTCAACCGAATTTTCGCCACACACTCCACATGCGCCGTGTGCGGAAACATGTCCACTGGCTGGACTTCGATCGTTTCGTAGCCGCCGTCTGCTAGGATGCGCAAGTCGCGGGCGAGCGTCGCCGGGTTGCACGAGACGTAGACGACGCGGGGCGGTTTCATGGCGATGATCGTCTCAAGCAGCGAGGCGTCACAGCCTTTGCGCGGCGGGTCAACGACCAAGCAGTCAGCGCGGATGCCTTCTTCGTACCAGCGCGGGATGACGTCTTCGGCGGCGCCGACTTCGAAGGTGACGTTTTGGATGCCGTTGAGTTTGGCGTTGCGCTTGGCGTCTTCGATCGCTTCGGGGACGATTTCGACGCCGTAGACGTGTTTCGCTTTACGCGCCAAAAAGAGCGAGATCGTGCCGATGCCGCAGTAGGCGTCGATCACCGTCTCCCGCCCGGTCAACTCCGCGTATTCGAGCGCTTTGTCATACAGCACTTTCGTCTGTTCGGGGTTGACTTGGTAAAACGAGCGGGCCGAGATGGCGAATTGAATGCCGCCGATGCGGTCGGTGATGAACTCGCTTCCCCATAACACCCGCGTTTTGGCGCCGAAAATGACGTTCGTCCGCTCGGGGTTGACGTTTTGCACGATCGATTTCACGCCCGGAATGGCGCGGACGATGTCACGGACAATGTCCTGTTCGTGAGGCAGATGGTCCGTGCGGGTGACGAGCACGACCATCACCTCGCCAGTTGACGCGCCGTAGCGGGCGACAATATGGCGAAGAACGCCCTTGTGCGTAGCTTCGTCGTATGGGGGAATACCATAGCGCTCGGCGATGCGCTTCACGGCCTGGACGACGACATCGTTCGCCTCTTGCTGGATGAGGCAGGCGTCCATATCGATGATTTCATGCGTCCGCTCCTTGTAAAAGCCCGCCACCAAGCCCCCTTCGCGCTCGCCGACCGGCACTTGCGCCTTGTTGCGGTAGCGCCATGGGTTCTTCATCCCGATGACGGGATGGACGGTGACGCCTTCTAGCTTGCCGATGCGGGCGAGCACTTCTTTCACCTGCTTTTCCTTCGCTTTCAGCTGGCCTTCGTAGCTGAGGTGTTGCAGCTGGCAGCCGCCGCATTGGCGATAGACGGGGCACGGCGGCTCAACGCGGTCGGGGCTTGGTTCGTACAGCTCCACGAGGCGGCCGTACCCATACCCTTTTTTCACTTTGATCGCTTTCACCTTCGCCCGCTCGCCGGGAAGCGCGTGTTTCACAAACAACGGAAAGCCGTCGACTTTCGCCACCCCGAGCCCGTCGTGGGTCAAATCGGTGAATGTGACGTCATAATACTCGTTTTTGGCGACTGGTGGTTGCTGCTTCGTCATGTCGTTCTCCTTTCTGCTGTTCCTCTGTATATGTAGCGTGCCCTTTATAGGGGAAAGGCATAAGAAAAGAACAGGCTTATCTTCCTGTTCTCACTTGTTCTGCCTTTTCTTTTGGTATCAATACGTCAATATGGCGGCGCAAATTGACGAACTCCCCTGGAAGCATGCCGCCGAATTCGCCGTCTAAGTTCAGCTGCATCGGCGAGTGCACTTTCACCCGGTTCGCTTTCGTGTAAATGATATGCGGGTCGTTGATGTGCTCGCCGCGCGCCGCGAGGGTGACAAGGCGGATGAATTCGGCCAAGTTCGTTTTCTTGACGATGATAAAATCGAACAAGCCGTCATTCAATGATGAATCGGGTGCCAGTTTTTCAAACCCGCCGACCGAGTTCGTGAGCGAAACTAAAAACATCATAATCTCGCCTTCGAACAGTTTGCCGTCATACTCAATTTGCGCTTCGGTCGCCTTGATGGACGGCAACATCTCGATCCCTTTCAAGTAATAGGCGAGCTGGCCAAGCATCGTTTTCAGCTTGCTCGGCACTTCGTAGGTGAGCTCGGTCAGGCGCCCGCCGCCCGCGATGTTGATGAAATAGCGCGTTTTGTCTTCGTTCGTCACACAGCCGATGTCAATCGGGACGGGCTCACCCGTGGCGATCACGTCGCACGCCCCTTCAATCGAACGCGGCACGCCGATGGCGCGGGCGAAATCGTTCGTCGTCCCGACAGGAATGACGCCCAGTGTCGGCCGATGCGGCTGATCGGCGATGCCGTTGACGACTTCATTGATCGTTCCGTCGCCCCCTGCGGCGACAACGAGATCAAATTCCCGCAGGACGGCCTGGCGCGCTGCTTCCGTCGCATCCCCCGGCCCTTCGGTGGCGTGGCACGACGTTTCATAGCCCGCCTTTTCCAACCGCACGAGCACATCAGGCAAATGGCGCTTAAACAACTCGCGACCCGATGTCGGGTTATAAATAATTCGAGCTCGTTTCATTATTCTCAACCTACTTCCTTTTTTTCCATTCCACTCGTTCCCATCATAACGAAACAACGCTTGATGCGCAACTCCGACGAATGTCGTGAACAAGGCGGCGAGAAACAGCGCCCTCGGGTTCAAGCGAAGGGCGCTGTGGGAGGATAGGCATCATTCTGTTGTCTTCGCCTCTTGGGACGATGCTGGCGCACCGAGCGGCTGGACATGGGCCGCTCCACCCTGGGCGACGCTCTCGAGCAGCTGCTTCACATCGATGCCGGTTGACGCTTTCAACGTCTCCTGCAAGCTCGCCATTAAGTTCGTCGCATAGCCCGTGACGCGGTTGGCGCCGCCCCCCGCTCCTGAGCCGGTGTCGACGATCGTCAGCTTCTCGATGTTCGCAAGCGGGCTCGCCACTTGTTTCGCATACTCCGGAAGCATCTTGATGATCATGTCGAGCACCGCAGCCTGGCCATAGCGCTCGAACGCTTCGGCGATCTTTTGTTTCGCTTCCGCTTCGGCGAGGCCTTTCAGTCGGATGATTTCCGCTTCCGCTTCCCCTTTCGCTTTCTCCGCCTCGGCTTTTGCCAACCCGTCGAGTCGGACGCGCTCCGCTTCCGCTTTCGCCAGCGTTTCGACGCGGTACTTTTGCGCATCGGCTTCGGCGATTTGTTTCGCCTTTTCCGCCGCCGCTTTTTGTTCGATCGCATAGCGCTCGGCATCGGCTTTTTTCTTCACTTCCGAGTCGTATTGGCGCTCGCGGCGCAAAATTTCTTTTTCTTCGAGCTCGATTTGTTTTTGCCGCTCGATGATTTTGATTTGCATTTGTTGGGCCATCACTTCTTGTTTCGCCTTCGCTTCCTCCAAATGATACGCCTGGTCGGCGCGCGCTTTGGCGATGTCTTGTTCGCGGCGGAACTCGGCGAGCTTCAGTTGGTTGATTTTCTCCGCTTCGGCGATTTCCGTCAGCCGCTCGAGCTCGGCTTTGCGCGCTTCCTTGTCCGCTTCGGCGCGCTTGATGCGCGTCTCTTTTTCCGCCTCGGCTGTTGCGATGTCGGCGTCGCGCTTCACTTGGGCGATGCGCGGTTTCCCGAGTGCATCAAGGTAGCCGTTTTTGTCGCGCACGTCTTTGATCGTAAACGAGACGATGACGAGCCCCATTTTCGCCAAATCTTGCGACGCGACACGCTGCACTTCTTGCGAAAACTTGTCGCGGTTTTTGTAAATTTCTTCAACCGTCATCGACCCGAGAATGGAGCGAAGGTGGCCTTCCAACACTTCCCGCGCTTCATTTTCCATATCTTGTCTTGTTTTCCCTAAAAACTGCTCGGCCGCGGTCGCGATTTCGCCGATTGAGCTGCCGACTTTAATAATGGCCACCCCGTCCGCCATCACGGGCACGCCTTGTTCGGTGTACACCTCGGGCGTTTGCACGTCAAGCTTGATCGACAATAGGCTCAGCGGCTCAGCCTGTTGGAAAATCGGCACGACGAACGTGCCGCCGCCGCGGACGATTTTGATTTTGTTTCCCGATTCATCGACATGAACGTTTTTGCTTCCTAAGTAGCTGCCCGTCACAATGAGCGCCTCGTCCGGCCCGACGGTGCGGTAGCGGGCGATAAAAATGGCAATAAGTCCGACAAGAAGCAAGACGACGACGCCGATCACGACAAGCCATGGCGCAATAGTCATCACTTTTTCCCCTTTCTCTGTTTAAATCAAAACATGATACGGATCGCGCTTCGCCACTACAGCGATGCCGTTTTCCATTTGCACGATGACGACTTCTTCCCCCGCAGCGATTTCCTCGCGATGGAGGCTTTTCGCTGGTTTCGCCACCGCCCCGCTTTTGCGGGAGATGAGAATTTCTCCAAATCCATCAGGCGGCACCGGGATGATCACTTTGGCGAGCGCTCCCTCCAAATCGGCGTCCGTATACCCAAGTGACGCCTCAGCCGAACGGAGCGGCAAAAAAACGAAAAAGTGCAACAGCAACACAGCAACAAGCGCCACACCGATGGCAAGCCACAGAACCAAGCTCGATGCCCAGTCTGTGTACCATTCCGCCAGCAATCCGACCGCGCTGCCAACAATGAAAAACGATAAAACTAGCTGCGGGCTAAACAGCGGATGATCAGCCACATCGAACAAACCGTCAAGCACATCGCTGAAGAAAAAATACAAAACCGTCAACAACGCACTGACGACAAGCACCCATCCGTACACAACTTCAGGCGAATGGCTGAACAACTCCCCTCCCTCCTTTCCCCTTCGCTTATACATACGGCGAAGGCAGCCGTTGGTTTCATCATTTTTCCAATGTCATCAAAATTCGACAATCCTCCCTGATTTCCTTCTTCTAACAGCAGAAAAAATGCAGGGAGACCGGCAGGATTTTGCATAGTGCAAGGCGAATCAAGCTATGCGAATCTAAAAACATATCGGGAGGGAGACCATGTCAGAAACGCGCATTGACCACGATCGGCTGTTTAAAGAGTTGTTGAGCACCTTTTTTGAAGAATTTGTTCTCCTCTTCTTTCCTCACGTACACGAACAGATTGACTTTCACTACCTTTCCTTTTTATCAGAAGAAGTGCTGACCGATGTCACCGCGGGTGAAAAACATCGAGTCGATTTATTGGTCGAGACGAAGCTGAGAGGAGAAGATGGACTGATCGTCGTCCACATCGAACATCAAAGCTACATCCAACCCTCGTTTTCAGAGCGAATGTTCATTTATTTCAGCCGCTTGTTTCAAAAACACCGCCGCCGCATTCTTCCGATCGCCATCTTCAGCTATGATGCCATCCGCGATGAACCATCTTCATTCACCGTTTCGTTTCCGTTTTTGACCGTTCTCGATTTCCGTTTTTTGACGGTGGAATTGTCCAAACTCCCATGGCGCACATACATCCGCCATGACAACCCGGTCGCTGCCGCCCTGTTAAGCAAAATGGGGTATAATGAAGAGGAGAAGGTGGAAGTGAAAAAGGAATTTTTGCGCATGCTCACCCGCCTCGAGCTCGATGAGGCGAGACAGCGTCTGTTGTTCGGCTTTTTCGAAACGTATTTGCGGTTATCGGAGGAAGAAGAAGTCCAACTGCGAAATGAGGTGAAGACCATGGAGGAGAAGGAGGCTGCCAAAGTCATGGAACTTATCGTGTCATACGAACAGAAAGGCATGGAAAAAGGAATGGAAAAAGGAATAGAGAAAGGAATAGAGAAAGGAATAGAGAAAGGAATGGAGAAAGCAAAGTTGGATGTTGCGAAACGAATGTTGGCAAAAGGATTTGATGCTGACACGATCCATGAACTGACCGGACTGCCGCTAGAAACGATTGAACAATTGAAGCCATGAGAAGGCAAACCCCTTCTCCCTGAATCATTCGGGTTGCCGCCCACCATTTCTCCAAACTTTGGAACATCTTCAGGGAGAAGGCCTTTTCATCGTTCTTCGCTTTATTCCTCTGAAATCCCCAGCCGCTCCAATTCCCGCCCAAGCTGCCCCGTAAGCATGAGCCTGTACATGCGAAAATCGGCCCGAAGCGACCAAAACGGATGGCCGAAGGTGGCGGGGTTGTTTCCTTCGATGAAAAAGTGGCTGAACCAGGCGAGCGCATAGGCGGCGATTGGCGCGCCGAGCAACCACCACGTGTTCTTCGTCGCGATCGCGATGATCACAAACAAAAACACGAAGCTCGTTCCGACAAAATGCCAACGCCTTGTCGCTCGTTTCCGGTGCTGGGTCAAATAAAAGGGCCAAAACTCTTCATAATCGCGGAATTCCATCTCCCTTTCCCCCTTCGACGGGATGCGGCGCGCCGCCACGCCAGCGATGAACGTGGCGATGCCGACAGCCCAGTATCCAATCAACATCCATAACGGCATGCTCGGACCTATCGTTATCCCCTACTCCTATTGTATTTCATCCATCACCTGAAATGTCTGCAAGTTGTGCTTTTGCTTCGGCACGGTAAACTTGGCGGCAAGTTGGCCTGTACGAAGATGGAAAATGTTCATTTCTCCTGCATAGTCCGCCTTGTTCCCTTCCTGCGGCTCAAATAATGCATACACATAGTCGCCGTAAAACCGCGCTTCCCAATACACCAACGGCAGCTCATGCTTCTTCATCACCTTAAACTGATCGTTCAGCGCAAGCCATCCTGACTTTCCCCTCTGGACATAGCTCACCCACAGCGTGTCTCCCTTCACGTAAAGCTGATCGAACTGCGTCTCTTCTTGCCCCATGCCCCAATAGGCCACTCGCCATGAATGCGGATCCACGATGGTGAGGCGAGGTTTCGTGGCGATGACAAGGCGGCCGTGAAAGACCGCCATGGAGCGCGCGAAGGACGTAGGCAACGAAATTTCCTTCACTACGGAACCGCGCTGATCCAACACATACAATACACCGTGCTCCTGTTCCATCGCATCAGCAAACACATAGAAATGCGGCCCTGCGCGCAAAACTTGAAGAATGTAAGGAGGGAACCGCTTCGAAAATAGCAATTTTCCCCCTTTCCGGACTTCTAGTTTATGGGTGTTGACATCTTGATTCAGTGAACGAATCTCCCACTCCCCCTCCATCGAGGCAAACGAAAGAGGGCTGGAGACCGCTTCTTGATCGACCAATGTCCATGTGTCTCGATTCAGTCGATAGACATGCCGTCCCGTATAATCTGACCACAACAACAGTTCCTTTGTTGAGGAAGCGGGCGAAAGGCGAGATATTCCAACCGCTTTCAGCGTCACCACTTTGCGCACACGATGTTCGTCCGCCTCCACGATATACGAATCTCGCGCAAACGGGTGAGAATACAAAAAGAAGATGCGTCCAAGCGGTTCGTTCGCCGAGCGGCTCTCAGACGGCTCATACGTCCTCACTGAGGAGACGACGGAATCATCCAAACTCTGCACCCCATACACAATGACAGGCGCGGCAGCCGCCAGCACCACCCATATCCATTGTTGCCGCTTCCACCAGGACCGTCCTTCCTTTTGGCCTCCTATGCGTTGGACAAGCCATCCCCAATACCAGACGATGTAAAGAAACAACGCAAGCGACAGCCACGCCCACCATTGCCCCTCGATGAGGGATTGCTGCCAGTAGGCGAACGGATCGACGCCGACCCTGGCGATGGTGTGAAAATTGTTCAGAAAAAAGAGCGGCACTGCGATCACTGCAACGAGCGAATACAAGCGGCGAACCGTTCCTTTCACCAGCATCGCCACCCCAACGAGCAACGTGGCAGCGCACATGATGTAGTACAACATTGACATCCATAGTGGTGCACTTGGGCCCATTTGAATCCCCTTCCATCCGTGGTGGTTGTAATATTCTATGAAATCGAGAACGTTTCCTTCCTTGCAGAAAGATTTGCCCCCCTCTATGATGAAGCAACTGCTCAAATTCACAACACGCTTTGCTTACACCCTCAAAGTCAGTAAATCCACGTTTTTCCCTCCGTAATGTTTTCAAGTTGCGGAGATGAACGGATAAAAATATATACTGTAGATGAGCAAAATCATTAACATAAATAAAGGAGACATGAACCCGATTCCTTGGTTAGAATAGATGTGCTACCAAACCATTCACAAGGAGGTTCATGTCTCATGAATAGATTAGCACATCATCAAGGAATTCACAAGTTTTTCACGATGTTGGGGTTGACCCTTTATTTTTCAAAACCTGTTATGAAGCATCTCGTTCATATCGTGGATGCGATGATCACGAAGGGCTTTTCGGGAACATTGACCGATCTTCATCATGGGAGCTTTCATCCGAACCACCGCACGACACTCAGCCATTTTTTCACGAAAAGTCCGTGGGAGGAAGAGACACTGCTTCGCAAACTCCAGCAGTGGATCCTTCGTCGTGTCGAACGCATCGCCAAACAGGAGAATCAACCCTTGTTTGTTTCGATCGATGATACGATTTGCCAAAAAACCAAGCCTTCGTCACGGGCAACACACGCGATTCAGGGATGTGATTGGCACTACTCTCACTCAGAGAAAAAATCGATTTGGGGCCATTCTCTTGTTTGGTTCATGGTTCATACTGCAACCCAGGCGTTTCCCTTTGCCTTCCGCCTCTATGACAAGACGGCGGGAAAAAGCAAAGGGGAACTCGCGATCGAGATGCTTTCTTCGTTGGATGTACGCCGTCCCGTTTATGTGCTGATGGATTCGTGGTATCCATCGAAAGCGCTCGTGGAAGCTTGTCTGAAAAAAGGATTCCACGTCATCGCGATGCTCAAGACGAACCGGATTCTCTATCCGAACGGCGTTGCCGTCCAAGCGAAGCAGTCGGCCCGCTCCATCGAACCGAATGACACTCACCTCGTCACGGTGGGAGAAGAGCATTATCGCGTCTATCGTTACGAAGGAGCGCTCAACGGTCTCGACCA
>NZ_PIJF01000062.1:0-16098 GCF_002809985.1 Geobacillus sp. WSUCF-018B | reverse complement strand
CTCCTTTCGAATGGCAGGTCGCACTTTCATTCTACAGGAGATCCGCCAGCAAGGGCTATTTTTATGCTTGCTCAAGTTTATCTAGCACCACGGGTTATTTTTAGGTTTGTCGGCTGCGTTCCTTGGCCATTTTGTGGAAAAGCACGGGCCGCGGAAATCCGGGCTATTGGCGGCCGTCTTCTTTGGCCTCGGGGTGACGGGGTCTGGTTTGGCCGTGGCGCTTGGTTCGAAATACTTGCTGTATTTGTTTTACGGGGTGTTGGGAGGAATTGGGCTTGGCGTCGGATACATTGCGCCGGTGTCGACGCTTGTGAAATGGTTCCCGGACCGGCGCGGGTTGGCTACAGGGCTGGCGATTATGGGGTTCGGGTTTGCTGCGGCGATTGCGAGCCCAGCATGAACAAATCGCCTATGTTTCGGCGGCTAAGGAAAGTTGAGAACGATTTCCTTCCGTTTCCCCTCGGCGTGCGGCAAGCCACGCCGAGGGCTTTTTGATATAATGGAATGGACAATAGGCATCATGGGGGAAGAATAGTGAAAATCACAACGTGGACTAAGCGGTTTCCGGCGCGCGAGTTTCAGCGCGATTTGCTTGACTGGTTCGCCCGGGAGCGCCGCGACTTGCCATGGCGAAAAGACCGAGACCCATACAAAGTATGGGTGTCGGAAGTGATGCTGCAGCAGACGCGCGTCGAGACGGTGATCCCGTATTTTGAAAAGTTTATGGAACAGTTTCCGACGCTGGAGGCGCTCGCCGAGGCTGAAGAAGACGAGGTGCTGAAGGCGTGGGAAGGGCTTGGCTACTACTCGCGCGTCCGCCATTTGCACGCGGCGGTCAAGGAAGTAAAGGAACGGTACGGCGGGCAGGTGCCGGACGATCCGGAGCAGTTTTCGAAGCTAAAAGGAGTCGGTCCGTACACAGTCGGGGCGGTGTTGAGCCTTGCCTACGGCGTGCCGGAACCGGCGGTGGACGGCAATGTCATGCGCGTGTTGTCGCGCTTGTTTTTCGTGACGGATGATATTGCGAAACCATCGACGCGAAAACGGTTTGAACAAATCGTCCGCGAGATTATGGCGTACGAAAACCCGGGAGCGTTTAACGAGGCGCTGATTGAGCTTGGCGCTCTTGTTTGCACGCCGCGCCGCCCATCATGCCTTCTTTGTCCCGTGCAAGCCTACTGTCAAGCGTTCGCCGAAGGGGTGCCGGAAGAGCTGCCGGTGAAAACGAAAAAAACAGCGGTCAAACAAGTGCCGCTTGCGGTGGCGGTGCTGGCCGATGATGAAGGACGCATTCTCATCCGCAAGCGCAGCAACACCGGCTTGTTGGCGAATTTATGGGAATTCCCGGGCTGTGAAACAGGCGGGGAAGAAGGGAAAGAGAAGCTCGGACAAATGTTGCATGAGCGGTACGGTTTGCAAATCGAGCTGGCCGAGCCGTTTGCCTCGTTTGATCACGCGTTTTCCCATCTAGTTTGGCGGCTGACGGTGTATCGCGGGCGTCTAGTTGACGGCGGACCGGTGGAAGAGCCGCTCCGGCTCGTGCCAGGCGACGAGCTTGAGTCTTATGTGTTTCCGGTGTCACACCAGCGTATTTGGCGTGAGTACAAAGAACAGGCAGGCGAAGCGCGCCGCCTGCATTAGTCAGGCACTGCCATCGTGCCGTTTGTATACGTCGCTTCACGGCGCCCAAGGCCGCCGCGCGCTTCGATTTCTTCGATAATTTCGCGGTAGATCGTTTGCCCTTCGGCGTTTAAATACGGAGCGATTTGCTGGAATGAATGGTGAAAATGAGCGAGTTCGTCGTCTGTCCATTCTGTTTTCGGGATCATGGACAATTCTGTCATATCGCGGCCAACGTACATAGGCTGCGCCTCCTTCGCGGTGGAATTCGGCTATATTATACGTAAAGGGGCGGAAAAACATGAGTGGAAAAGTAGCGGTCGTGACAGGAAGCAGCCGCGGCATCGGCAAAGCCATTGCGCTGCGGCTGGCGCAAGAAGGATATGATATCGTGGTCAATTATGCCCGCAGCAAAACCGCTGCTGAAGAAACGGCTCGTGAAATTGAAGCGCTCGGGAGAAAAGCGCTCGTCGTCAAAGCGAACGTCGGCGATGTCGAGAAAATCCGGGCGATGTTTGCCAAAATTGATGAAACGTTCGGACGGGTCGACGTGCTCGTGAACAACGCTGCCTCCGGCGTGCTGCGCCCGGCGCTGGAACTTGAGGAAACGCATTGGAACTGGACGATGAACATCAACAGCAAAGCGCTTCTCTTTTGCGCCCAAGAAGCGGCGAAACGGATGGAGCGGGTTGGCGGCGGGAAAATTGTGAGCATCAGCTCGCTTGGGTCGATCCGCTATTTGGAAAACTATACGGCGGTCGGCGTCTCGAAAGCCGCTCTGGAAGCGCTGACCCGCTACTTAGCTGTCGAGCTGGCGCCGAAAAACATCGCCGTCAACGCCGTTTCCGGCGGAGCAGTTGATACGGAGGCGTTGAAGCATTTTCCGAACCGCGACGAGCTGCTCGCCGATGCGGCGGCCAACACGCCAGCTGGGCGCCCAGTCAAACCGGACGATCTCGTCAACGCCGTTTTGTTTTTATTATCCGATGCCGCCGAGATGATTCGCGGGCAGACGATTATTGTTGATGGTGGAAGATCTTTGCTTTTGTAGTGTCCACGGATAAGTCCGTCACCTCCGGGGCATAGTAAAGCACGTGGAGGTGAGAACAATGGCCAAACAACCGAACAAAACAGCAGCTGGCATGAACATTCAAGAAGTAAGACAACAAAATGCTCAATCGGCTCAAGCTGCTCAAGCAGGCCAATTCGCAACGGAATTTGCGGCTGAGACGAATGTGCAACATGTAAAACAACAAAATGCGCAAGCGGAAGCTCGCAAAGCGCAAAACGTTAACCGATAATGCGGTGATCGCACGCCTGCGATTCGATGACAACACGCTGACTGTTGGGAGGGCGCAGGCGACTGGTCAAATTCAGAAAAGAAAAAGCAGGGGCAGCGCGCCCCTGCTTTTTTTGCGACAAAAACCGCCACTCTTTTGCAAGATTAGCGAAAGGGATTAACGGCTTAAGGAGCGAACTGTTTTGTTAAAGCCAGGAGGCAAAAGGGGAAGGGAGAATGGAGGAAGAATGATGGGGCATGGGTGGATGAATGCCGGGGACGAAGCGCTGTTTTTGCGGCATGAGATGGAGCGTTGCGACCAGCTTGCTCGCGAGTTGGACGAGCTCGAACGCGAAGCGCCGACCTCCGCGCTTCGCGAGGAAGTGCGGCGAATGAAGCAGCAAGTCGAAGACATCCGCCGCGCATTTCTCGGACAGATGGCGTCCAGAGCCTAGACGGAGCGCGCCGCTTGGCCGTTCCGGCCTGGGCAAAGCGGCCCGCTTTTCTTTTCATTGCCAAAAGAACACGGTATAATACAGAAGAAAAGCTCCCGTCGGAAAGTGGGGAAGAATGATGCCAGCATATCCTCGGGAAGGGAAAATCATTCAAATCCATAGCTACAAACATAATGGGATGATTCACCGCATTTGGAACGAAACGATCGTGTTAAAAGGAACGCCATCCTATGTGATCGGCGGCAACGACAAGACGCTCGTCATGGAAGCAGACGGCCGGACGTGGGTGACGCGCGAGCCGGCGATTTGTTTTTTTCATGCTAAGCACTGGTTTAACATTATCGCCATGATCCGCGAGGACGGGGTGTATTATTACTGCAATTTAAGTTCACCGTTTGTTTGGGATGAGGAAGCGCTCAAATACATCGATTACGATTTAGACATTAAAGTGTTTCCGGACATGACGTATATGCTGCTCGATGAGGATGAGTACGAACGGCACCGCCGCGAGATGCACTATCCGGATGTGATTGACCGCATTTTAAAAAACAACGTCCATAAGCTTGTCGGCTGGATTCAAGAGCGAAAAGGGCCGTTTGCGCCCGAGTTTATCGACAAATGGTACGCGATGTTTCAAGCTTACCAAAAATAAATAGCGGCGTGAAAAAAGCCTGTTCGGCACCGCTGGCAGGTTTTTTCTGCTTTTTTTGTCGAAAGAGGCGCGCATGAGAAACTGATGGAAAAGGGAGGAAGCTATTATCATTTGTTGACGATCCAGCAGTTGCAGTAGTAAGCAAAAATATTAAGAAAATGTTGTCTGATGCCAAAGACTTCTTGACCCAAGCACCGTGGACGATGATTTTCCTTGGATTGGCGATCATGCTGACGGTGCTTGGCTTTAACTTAATGGGCGACGGGCTGCGCGACGCGCTTGACCCGCGGATGAAAAATTGAGAGAGGCGGCCTGCTAGGAGCGGCCGCCTGCCGACTTTTCGAGCTGTTTGGCCAATTCGTCATCGTAATGGTAATGGTGAAAACTATCAATTAACTTGTCTAAATGCTCAAGCCGGTCTCCATAATCAATGATGGCGCCGAGTAACGAAAATAGGCGGTAATCGGAAGGTGGCTGCCCGTCGGCGTAAATCATGGAAGCGAGCTGCCCCCGTTCGCGATCGATGCCTTCTGCCCACATGTGATGGGGAAGCGGCTTTGCTTGATGGACAAACTTCAGCAACATTTGCTCGTGATACCCAACCAGGCTGCCAAGGTGCAGGCAGATGGCATGGCGAAACGGGTCGGACAGGCGGCCCAACTCATTCTCAAGGCGGTGGAGCCATTTTAATACGGACAGCGCCCGGTCGGCTGAGGCGATCATTTGCCGGTACAGCACAAGCTTGCGCGACTTTTGGAAGCGTTGGCGTCGAAAATAGGTGCGTTCTTCTTTATACATTAAATACAAGTGCTCCAGTTTCGTCATTTCCTCGTGCAACGTTTCGATCTCGTCCTTTAAGTGATGATGATCGGCCGCCTGCTGTTGACAAAGGCGAATCCATTTCAAAATCGCTTCCGTCTCATCGCGAATTTTTTCGTACAATTTCTTTTCATACTTTGGCGGCAAGAAAATCAAGTTGACAAGAAAGGCGGCGAAAATGCCGAACATAATCGTTAAAAAGCGGATGGCCGCAAATTCGATAAATTGGCGATCCGTGTATTCCATAATGGCAATGACGGTGACAAGCGCCACGGAAATTGTCGACGATTCAAGGCGCATTTTTAGGCAAAGAGCGATCACAACCATGAGCGTCAAGCCGACGACCAGCGGGTCGCGGCCGAGGATAAGAACCGCCGCAATCGCGAACAAGGCGCCGATCACGTTCGCCTGCACTTGTTCGATGAGTGACAAATATGAGCGATAAATGGTTGGCTGCATGGCAAATACAGCGGAAATGCCGGCGAACACCGGTGACGGAAAGTGAAAGAGCGCTGCCAAAAACAAGGCGAGCGCCACCGCGATCCCCGTTTTGAAAATGCGGGCACCGAGCTTCATCTATGGAAACCTCTCCTTTTCCATTTTCGTAGACCATTCAGTACTATACACACTTTTAGATATGAGTGCAAGGAAAAAAATATAACGCCCTGCCGAAATCAGCAGGGCGTGAAGGATCAAAAGGCGATCGGAGCATGTGCATCGCGCCGATTGGAGAGGCGGATTGCCATCTCTTGGAGGAAATGGTCGCCGTTCAGCCATTGGGTTCGCCCCGTTGTGGAACGGATGAGCGCCAGCGGCTGGCCGGGAGCGAGCGGTTCAGCATGGCCGCCCTGCGGACGAGAGGCGATGAATACACGGGAGGAATCATCCGTTTTCCAAAGCGCTCCGGCTGTTCCGGCGACCCATACGGCTTCTTGTTCGAAGCTGGCGGCCAAACATGCCGGCAGCTGTCCGATAGACGGCAAGCTGTGTCGTTTGGCCGCGTCGGGCCAAAAGGCAGCTCCGGCTGCCTCGAGCAGGCTGTAACCGTGGTCGTAAATGAGCGTTTCCACAGCGCCAACAGACATTTCCCCGCAATGGACAAGCATGCCGGCTGAACCGAGCCGCTGATGGCAAAAGAAAGACTCCGCCCCATTGGCATAGGCGAACGAAGCGGCTGAGGCGAAAAACGGATGGGATACATCCGGTTCGCGCAACAAATCAGCCAGTGTATATGCTTGATAGATCACATGAGTGTGGCCGAGCGAAGCAACGCGGACGTGCGGCTCGCGTTCCATAGCGGCCGTCAGTCGAAACAAGCGGTCTGATAACGAAAATACATCGCCTGGCAGCATGGCGATTTGCCAAAACAAGGCGCTTTCATCTGCGGATGGCCGGATGGTTTCGAACAGAAGAATGAAGCCAAACTGTTTGCACAATTGACGAAGGTGCGCCCGAACCCGCTCAGCGTCAGCGGAAGGCGCAACGTGTATATGACCGACGGTGAAATAGCTGTTTGTTGCAATTTCTGGATTTTGCCCAGCATTCGCGAGTTTTTCCATCCATAGTTTGCGCGGGATGTCCAGCTGAATCGCAGCGTTTCCTTTTGCGCCCCATTGGGCAAGCGCCTGAAGGACAGCTTGGACATGTTCGTTGGTCGGGATGTTCCGCTTTTCCACTGCCGCCAACAACAGGGCGCCGCGCTGGTTCGCTTCGTTTGCCAAACGATATGTACGTTGCTCCATGTATACTTAGGCGCAGTCGGGAGGGCGTTCTCCCCTCGGCGCCGGTCACCTCCTCCACTGCTTGCTAGATGAAAAATCCGAGTCTTAATTTTCAGAATTTGGTGTTTATCATACCATGCAGGCAGGTGGAAATCAATGACCATTTCTCGTTCTCCTGCTTTGTTCACAAAATTGTCAACAAATGCAGTGAAAACAAAACAGCGCCCGCCTGACGCGGGCGCTGTTCAGCGAGGGTGATAGAGGCGCAAGCGCTTATAGCTGCCGAAACGCCTTGCCGACCGCCTCGATCGTATAGGCGATGTCGTCTTCTGTATGGGCGAGGGTGATAAACCATGCTTCATATTTCGATGGCGCGAGATTGACCCCTTGTTTGAGCATGAGCTTGAAAAATTTTGCAAATAACTCGCCGTCGCTTTTCTGGGCTTGCTTGTAGTTTTCCACCTTTTCGTCCGTGAAGAAGACGGTGAGCGCGCCTTTTAAGCGGTTGACGGTCACCGGCAGGCCGCATTGGCGAGCATGGGCGAGGATGCCCTCTTCCAGCATGGCTCCCAATCGGTCGAGATGCTCATAGACGCCCTCTTGTTTCAACACCTCAAGGCAGGCGATGCCCGCAAGCATCGATGCCGGGTTGCCGGCCATCGTCCCGGCCTGGTACGCCGGTCCGAGCGGAGCGACTTGTTCCATAATGTTCTGGCGTCCGCCGTACGCCCCAATCGGCAGACCGCCGCCAATAATTTTCCCCATCGCCGTCAAGTCGGGCTCCACACCAAGCAAGTTTTGCGCTCCGCCGTACATAAAGCGGAAGGCGGTGATCACTTCGTCGTAAATGACGAGCGCCCCTTCCTTGTGAGCAATCTCATTGATCGCTTCTAAAAAGCCCGGTTTTGGTAGGACGATGCCGAAGTTGCCGACGATCGGCTCGACGAGGACCGCTGCGACTTGCTCGCCCCAAACATTCATCGCTTCACGGAACGATTCGACATCGTTGTATGGCACGGTAATGACTTCTTGGGCGATGCTTTGCGGCACGCCGGCTGAGTCCGGCGTCCCCAACGTCGATGGCCCCGAGCCGGCGGCGACGAGCACAAGGTCCGAATGGCCATGGTAGCAGCCTTCGAATTTGACGATTTTGCTTCGTCCGGTGTAGGCGCGGGCGACGCGGATTGTCGTCATCACCGCTTCCGTCCCCGAGTTGACAAAGCGGACTTTCTCAAGCGACGGAATCGCCTCTTTTAACATTTTGGCAAACGTGATCTCATGCGGCGTCGGCGTGCCGTACAACACACCGGTCTCGGCGGCGCGGCGGATGGCTTCCGCGATGTGCGGATGGGCGTGCCCGGCGATGATCGGTCCGTAGGCGGCCAAGTAGTCGATGTACTTGTTTCCATCCACATCCCAAAAATACGCCCCTTGCGCCCGCTCCATCACGACTGGGGCACCGCCGCCGACCGCTTTGTATGAGCGGGACGGGCTGTTCACCCCGCCAACGATGTGCTGGAGCGCTTCTTCATACAATTGCTCCGATTTTGTCCATTGCATCGCTTCATCCTCCTGTTCCCGGTGACTGCCTCTTTATTTTACCATAGCGCGCACACTTGTCTGGAAAAACAAAAAAGGTGAAAATAGCAACGATTTATGTATAATTGCAACATAGGAGAAGGGCGGATGACGTCCTTTTTGATGTTGATGTGATGAAGAGGCAGGAGGAGAACGATGAACGCGATTGAAGTAGAACATTTGCGCAAAGAATTTAAAGTGCACAAAAGCCGCTCCGGCCTCGTCGGAGCGTTTCGCGATTTATGGACGCGCCGTTATGCGACCATCCGGGCGGTGGACGGCATTTCGTTTGCGGTCAGGCAAGGGGAGATCGTCGGCTATATCGGCGAAAACGGCGCCGGCAAATCCACGACGATCAAAATGTTGACCGGCATTTTAACGCCGACATCCGGGCGCATTGTCGTCAACGGGATGAATCCGCATAAAGAGCGGGAGAAATTTGTGCGGACGATCGGCGTCGTCTTCGGCCAGCGCTCGCAATTATGGTGGGACATCGCCGTGCAAGAATCGTTTCGTCTGTTAAAAAAAGTATACCGCGTCCCCGATGAGCAATATCGCCGTCATATGGGCGAAGTCATCGAGATGCTAGACATCGGTCCGCTCCTTGACAAGCCGGTGCGCAAGCTGTCGCTTGGCCAGCGGATGCGCTGCGAGCTCGCCGCCGCGCTCATTCACAACCCGCCGCTGTTGTTTTTGGACGAGCCGACCATCGGTTTGGATGTACTGGTGAAACTGAACATCCGCCAGTTTTTAAAGCAATTGAATGAACGGTATGGCACGACGATCCTGCTGACGACGCACGATATGTCAGACATTGAAGCGCTTTGCGAGCGGGTGATTATGCTTGATGAAGGGAAAATCATTTATGACGGTTCGCTCGGGCAGTTGAAAGAAAAATGGGGCCAAGGAAAACGGGTCGCCTTTACGTTTGCCGAAGCGGTGACGGCCGCTTTTTTGCAGCAGTTGACTGAAGGGTTGGATGTTGTTTGGAAAAAAGGTGAACAGCCGAACGTTTGGGTGGCGCACGTTCCATCAGGAGGCGTGCCGGAAGTCGTCAGCCGCGTCGCCGCCCGCTATCCACTGCAAGACATCCACATTCATGAAGTGCCGACGGAGGAGATCATCCGCAATATTTATCAAGAAGGTGCGGCTAATGGGTAAGTATGTCGAAATGATCCGCATCCGCTTTTTAATGATGCTTGCCTACCGGACAAACTATTACACTGGCATTTTGATTTACGCCATTAACATCGCAGCGTATTACTTCCTTTGGTCGGCTATTTATGGCGGCAAATCATCGATGCAAGGGATGTCGCTTGGGCAAATGACGATGTATGTCGCCATTTCCTGGCTGGCGCGGGCGTTTTATTTTAACAACCTTGACCGCGAAATCGCGATGGAAATCCGCGATGGAAAAGTAGCGATTGAACTGATCCGCCCGTACAGCTATTTAGGGATGAAAGCGGTGCAAGGGCTTGGCGAAGGGCTGTTCCGCTTGTTCTTCCTATCGTTGCCGGGGTTGCTGGTTGTCTCGCTCTTTTTGCCGCTCGAGTTTCCGGAACACGCCAAAACATGGCTGTCTTTCGGCTTGTCGCTTCTATTCAGCTTTATCATCTTTTCGGAGCTGAACTTGCTTGCGGGAGTCGTGACATTTTTTACGTTCCGAAATGAAGGGCTGCTGAGGGCGAAACGGTTTATTATTGATCTATTTTCCGGTCTGATTTTGCCGTTGTCGTTTTACCCGGATTGGGCGCAACAGCTCATGGCGTATATGCCGTTTCAAGCCATCAGCTACATTCCAAGCATGATCATCACAGAAAGTTTTCAAGGAGCTGCTGTCCGTGATGGCCTGCTTCTGCAGGCGGCATGGTGCGTGCTGTTATGGTTTCCGATTGTGCTGTTATGGCGGGTGGCGAAAAAACGGCTCGTTGTGCAAGGGGGGTAGACTTTGTTTTACGTATCGGTTTTTTTTCAATATATGGCCCAGTACATGAAGACAAAATGGCAATACCGCGCGGATTTGCTCATTGAATGGTTGTCCGACTTAATGGCGCAGGCGGTCAACTTAGTGTTCTTGCTCGTCGTGTTTGGCCATACGACGCTGCTTCACGGTTGGACCCGCGATGAAGTTTTGTTTATTTACGGCTTTTTCCTTGTGCCGTACGCCGTATTTGGCGCCTTTTTTAATCTATGGGATTTCAACGAGCGCTACATTGTCCAGGGAGAAATGGATCGCGTGTTGACGCGCCCGGTTCACAGCCTGTTCCAGATCATTTTGGAGCGGATGGAGCTCGAATCGTTGCTTGGCGCTGTGCCCGGGCTGATCATTATGCTGTATGCCGGCAGCCGCTTGTCTCTTTCATTTCATTGGTATGATGTCTTCGTGTTTATTTTGTTTGTCATTGGCGGTGCATTGATTTACGCCGGCATTTTCATTTCACTGGCGACGATCAGTTTTTTTGCCGACGCCCGCACATCCATCATGCCGATGATGTACAACATCAGCAGCTACGGCCGCTATCCGGTCGATATTTATCACCGCGTCATCCGCTATATGTTAACGTGGGTGCTGCCGTTTGCCTTTGTCGGCGTTTATCCAGCTGCTTATTTTCTTGATAAAAAGGAATGGTACAGTTATGCCTTTTTCACCCCAGTGGTCGGCATGGTTTGCTTCACCGTTTCGGTCATGCTTTGGAACGCCGGGGTGAGACGATATCGCGGGACGGGGAGCTGAGTGCTCCCGTTGTTTGCCGCGGCGTCTGCCATGAAATGGACAAACAATAGTCAAACAATCGCCACAATCGCGCATGCATCGCGGTGCGCCTTTCGCGTAAAATAGTTTGTGAAATTATTCACATTATATTGAAAGGGATGAATGCAATGAAAAACGACGGTGGAACCCGAGTAGTGGTCATCGGCACCGGGTTTGTCGGCGCCAGTTATGCGTTTGCCTTAATGAATCAAGGGATCGCCGATGAGATCGTGCTCATCGATGCGAATGAAAGCAAGGCCATAGGCGATGCGATGGACTTAAACCACGGGAAAGTATTTGCGCCAAAACCCGCAGTCATTCGGCATGGCGATTACAGCGACTGCCACGATGCCGATTTGGTTGTCATTTGCGCCGGCGCCAACCAAAAACCGGGCGAGACGCGGCTTGATCTTGTGGACAAAAACATTGCCATTTTCCGCTCGATCGTTGAGTCGGTCATGGCATCTGGATTTCAAGGACTGTTTCTCGTCGCCACCAATCCGGTCGACATTTTAACGTACGCGACGTGGAAATTCAGCGGCCTGCCGCATGAGCGGGTGATCGGTTCGGGGACGATTTTAGATACGGCGCGGTTCCGTTTTTTGTTGGGCGAGTATTTCTCTGTCGCTCCGCAAAATGTTCATGCCTATATTATTGGGGAACACGGCGACACTGAACTTCCCGTTTGGAGCCAGGCTGATATCGGTGGTGTGCCGATCCGCAAGCTTGTTGAAGCGAAAGGAGAACAAGCGAAGGAAGAGTTGGAGCGCATCTTCACAGATGTCCGCGACGCCGCCTACCAAATTATTGAGAAAAAAGGAGCGACGTACTACGGGATTGCGATGGGGCTTGCCCGCGTGACGCGCGCCATTTTGCATCATGAAAATGCCATTTTGACCGTTTCCGCTTACTTGGACGGCCCATACGGCGAACGCGATGTCTACATCGGTGTGCCGGCTGTCATTAACCGCAATGGCATCCGCGAGGTGATCGAAATTGAATTGAATGATGACGAAAAAAATCGATTCCATCATAGCGCAGCCACATTAAAAAGCGTGCTAGCCCGTTGTTTTACGCGATGAGGCAACAAACGAAAAGTTGTGCCAACAGTCTTTCTCGTCCAAACAGGGGGATGTATGGCTCTGGGGGCGACACGCTGTTCCGATTGGGAAGGCGGCTTATTCCCGCATAATTGTCCGTTTCACGGTGTATATATGAACTACGGACAATTTGTGGAGGGAAGCGAATGGATTACGCATTCCTCGGAGTGGTGACCGCCGTGCTGCTCGGCAGCATCACCTCGCTTTGGACAGCGCGCGTACAAGCAACGCACCGCCTCTCCCTTGACAGTTTATGGGTGCTCGTTCAATGGTATGTGACGATGCTGCTAGGGTTTGCGATGATTTATATGATTTTGCAAGCCAACGGCCATCATGTATTTACTCCGTCACCAAGCAGTGCAGCAGGAAACCGCCTGTCTATGCTGGAAGACAGTCTATATTTAAGCGGCATGACCCTCCTGTCGGTCGGATACGGAGACGTCACCCCGGTCGGTATCGGGCGGTGGATCGCCATCGCCGAGGCGCTGCTTGGCTACATTATGCCTGCTGTCATCGTCACGCGCACGGTATTTGACTGGGATCGCCGTTGACAGTTGCAATTTTCCTCTGTCTTCGTTACGCTAAAAGAAGACATTAAGGAGACGGAGGGAACGCTATGACGATCGCCATTGGCCAGCCAGCTCCAGATTTCACCTTGCCGGCAAGCAACGGGAAAATGGTTTCGCTCTCAGACTTTCGCGGCCAGTATGTCGTCCTTTATTTTTATCCAAAGGATATGACGCCTGGATGCACGACAGAAGCGTGCGATTTTCGCGACCGTCACGAGCAATTCGCCGGACTGAACGCTGTCATTTTAGGAGTGAGCCCGGATCCGGTTGCACGGCATGAAACGTTTATCGAAAAGTACAAACTGCCGTTTTTGCTTCTTTCCGACGAGCGACATGAAGTGGCAGAAATGTACGGAGTGTGGAAGAAAAAGAAAAACTTCGGCAAAGAGTATATGGGGATCGAACGCTCCACGTTCATTATCGCCCCCGATGGGACGTTGGTTCAAGAATGGCGCGGGGTGAAAGTGAAGGGGCACGTCGATGAGGCGCTCGCGGAAGTCGCCCGATTGGCATCGTCTAGGTGAGTGTCCAATCAATCACAACGCTTTTGCGTACAATGCATAGTAACCTCCTCAAATGAAGGAAATGCGGCGGGTGGAAGTGATTCCCACCCCCTTTTTTTGTTAAAAAGATGGCTGAGCCCATATATTAATGGTATCTATATTGACAAAAGGCATATACTCCTTGTAGACTAATTATAAATATTATAAAATGATAATTTTTTTCATCTTATACAGAGAGTGAGGTGCATGACGGTGTCTGCCAACGAGCAGCTGAAGGAAGCGCTTGACATGTTGAAAAAGACGGGCATACGCATCACGCCGCAGCGTCATGCGATATTAGAGTATTTGATCACCTCGATGTCCCATCCGACAGCGGATGAAATATACAAAGCGCTGGAAGGGAAATTTCCGAATATGAGCGTAGCGACCGTCTACAATAACTTGCGCGTCTTCAAAGAAATCGGGCTTGTCAAAGAGCTGACATATGGCGATTCATCAAGCCGGTTTGATTTTGTCACTTCCAACCATTATCACGTTATATGCGAGGAGTGTGGCAAAATCGTTGACTTCCATTACCCAGCGCTCGATGAGGTGGAGCAGCTCGCCGCCCACGTAACCGGGTTTAAGGTGGACCATCACCGAATGGAAGTATATGGGATATGCCCGGACTGTCAAAAAAGCAGCGTGCGGGCGCATTAAAAAAGCTGATAGTGCAAAAGCAGCTATCAGCTTTTTCTTTTTCTGTTGTACTTCTCGTCAAACTCTTTCCCCTCAAGTTCGCGGTCAAGCGTCAGCGGCTCGCGGCAAAACATGCATAAATCGACGCGCCCGAGCATTTTCGTCACTTTGCCGCACGACGGACAAACGACTTGGACGGCTCGTGTAGACAGGGTGCCGATCCAAAAATATACGATGCCGCTCGCGACGAGAAACAGAAGACCTAACACCATAAATAGCGTCATGACAAGCGGGGACGTGCGGAAAAAGAGCCCGAGATACATGACAATGACACCGACGAAAATCAAGCTCAAAGCGAACGTACGAATTTTGTTGATTTTGCTCGAATATTTGATGCTCATGGTCGTCCCTCCTACATACACCACTATACCATAAAACAAGCACCAATCGGGAAGGAGAAACGGGCAAAATCAGACTTTTGTTTTTTCTTATTAGAGAAGAGAAAGGAATTTTTCATTTTTTGTCGAATAATGAACGACAGCAACAAGCTCCTGCCTTTATCAGGCAAGGCAGCGGCGGGGCGGTCACAGAGGAGAGAACGGACGGTGACCGCCAAAACAAAGACTTTCGTGTGCAATGCTCCATTTTCGCATAACAAGGTGGTCGAACCTTGGAAGACGTGGGAAGGGGGGATCCGTTGCGGATAGGAAGCGGCGTGAACAAAAAGGGAAAAGAACTTCCCTGCCCGCCTGGCGGTCAAAGGCGAATCGCCGCATTTTTCCTAGCTGCAACGGAAACAGCCTATGGAACAGTTTTTGCGCCCAATATGTCAAGAGTGGACAAACAGAAGTGATACGCACGGCATTTTAATGATTGAAAAAGCGGTTTGTCATACAGCGGTGACTGATACGTTTGATGCCGTGCTGCTAGTCATTGTCGACTCGCAGAGCGAACCGGTATGTCTAAAACATTATTCGTTTGGCGCTGAAAAGGCGGCGCTTTATGTGGTGAATGAACAGAAGCTAAATGAATGGCTTGTTCTCGGAGCTCCCCGAAAGGCCATCGACTGGGTGTTTAATGGAAAAGTCATATTTGACCGCAACGATTATATTTGGCAGCTCCGCCAGCGCCTTGAGCAATTTCCGCCTCGGGAGCGGCAGCGGAAAATGGGGATTGAGTTTGCCAAACTGATCCGACGATATATCGATGGCAAGGAGCTGTTTATGGCCCGGCATTGGCTTGACTCGTACAACCATATGGTGCAGGCGTTGCACCATTTAGCACGGCTGACGGTGATCGAGTATGGACTTTATCCGGAAGTGACGGTATGGAGCCAGGTGAAGAAGATGAATGGACAAATTTATAAGTTGTATGAGGAATTGGTCGGCAGCGAGGAGCCGTTGCCGAAACGCCTTGAACTTCTGTTGTTGGCGAGCGAATTCCTCATTCATTCTTCCGTTGCAGCAGGCTCGATCCATCTGTGTGAAGTGCTAAAGGAAAAAGAAGGCGCATGGAGCATCGCTGAAATGGCTTGTCATCCACAACTTGCCCCTTATTCAGTCGATCTCGCAATCATGGTTGAGTATTTGGTCGAAAGAAAAGTATTGGCCGCAGTAAAAGGACCGACAAGAGGAAGCGGGATAACAGAGCGCTATTACATCGTGCAAGGAGGAAAAGTGCAGTGACTTCCCTGCCTATTCCTTGTTAAAACCGGGGCTCTGAGGCAGGCATGAAGGTGAAAAGATGTCTAGGGAGGGGCGTTTCCTTGCCAAAACGCGAACAGTGCAGAAGAGGGCGGAGGAAAGAGGGGGTCGAGAGTGCTAGGGAACTGCCTCCGCTCAGCACAGTTTGAAGCAGGGAGATCCTCAGGTTCACAGCGAAAGCAGCCATCTTCCCGAGTGCAGCTTCGTTCGTCCCAATGCTGGGCATCCGAAGACTCTTGGGTATTTTATGCATGGAAGGCTTCGTTCGGCTTTGACATTCGATTTCCTCCATGAAACCATATGTCCCGTTCACGAAGAATACAATCCTTGTTTGTCATGTGTTTTGGATGGCGCCGAAATTCATTTCCTACTTTCGCTTCGTTTTGAAGCAGGAGACTTCTTTCGGAGCTTCAGTGAAAAAAGCTATTGACTTGTATGAGGAACGATGATATATTTTAAATCGCTGCCGCAACGAAAAAATGCGGTGCAAAAGGAATAAAAAAATGTTGACAGTAAATAATAAAAATGCTATCATGTAAAAGTCGCTTCAAGAGAGCGACAAAAACAAAAATCGTTCCTTGAAAACTGAACGAAACGAAGCGCGACGAAAAGCGGAGGTCCGCGGGTCGCCGCGATGGGCAAATGTTCTTCGCCTGCAAGGGTGCTTGC
>NZ_PIJF01000061.1:0-16131 GCF_002809985.1 Geobacillus sp. WSUCF-018B | reverse complement strand
TCTATTCTACCAGAAAAAAGGGCGATTCTTCTATATTTGAGGCAAAAAAGTGGGGGCTGATCCCAAAACGCATTCGCGTTTTGGGTCAGCCCCTTTTTTCCTGAACGGCATGGTGTTCATTGAAGGAAGGAGACGCGTTAGGAGGGGAAGCAGGCTCGATTGCCGTTGGCTTCGTCTTTGTTTGGAAGTGCAGGCTTTTCCGATTAGGGGTATAAAAATGTTTAAAATATTCTAAATGTGATGTATAATAAAAGAAACAACATACTAACCGGTTGGTATATCGTCTGTTGAAAACGGATTCAGAAGCGGATCGAAAGGTGGGAAGATCATGAGGCTAAAAGGAAAAGCGGCGATTGTCACCGGCGGCGCGAGCGGCATCGGCCGGGCGACGGCGATTCGCTTTGCGGAAGAAGGCGCCAAAGTGGCGGTGAGCGACATCAATGAGGAAGGAGGGGAAGAAACGGTCCGCCTGATTCGGGAAAAAGGAGGGGAGGCGATTTTTGTCCAAACGGACGTAGCCGATTCCAAGCAAGTGAGCCGCCTTGTCCAAACGGCGGTTGATGCCTTTGGCGGCCTACATATTCTCTTTAACAATGCCGGCATCGGCCATTCGGAAGTGCGGAGCACCGACTTGTCTGAAGAAGAGTGGGACCGGGTCATCAACGTTAATTTGAAAGGAGTGTTCCTTGGCATCAAATACGCGGTGCCCGTGATGAAGCAATGCGGTGGCGGGGCCATTGTCAACACATCGAGCCTGCTTGGAATCAAAGGGAAAAAGTACGAATCGGCCTACAACGCCTCGAAGGCCGGGGTGATTTTGTTGACGAAAAATGCGGCATTGGAATATGGGAAGTTTAACATTCGCGTCAATGCCATTGCACCGGGGGTCATTGATACGAACATCATCACGCCGTGGAAACAAGATGAGCGCAAATGGCCGATCATTTCGAAAGCGAACGCCCTCGGCCGCATCGGGACGCCAGAGGAAGTGGCGAACGCGGTGTTGTTTTTGGCGTCCGATGAAGCGTCGTTTATCACCGGCGCGACATTGTCGGTCGACGGCGGCGGGCTGACGTTTTAGACGTCGGACGGCTGATACGGGGCAACGGATGAAAACAAAGGTCGCACAAACGAGAGGGGAGAGGAAACGATGCGTTTTGCCAATACCGTCGCTGTGATTACTGGAGGGGGAAGCGGCATTGGCCGGGCGACGGCCGTCCGCCTGGCTCAGGAAGGGGCGACTGTCGTGCTTGTCGGCCGCACAGCCGTCAAACTGGAAGAAACGGTGCAAGACATCACGCGTCTTGGGGTGCCAGGGGTGGCCGATCGGTTTGCGGCCGATGTCACGGACCGCGAACAAGTGCGCGCCTTGGCCGCATACGTCCAAAATCGGTACGGCGACTTGCATGTGCTCGTCAACAATGCCGGCATTTCGACCCATACGAAATGGCTCGAGCTCACCGAACAAGAGTGGGATGATGTGCAGCGCGTCAATATGAAAAGCGTCTTTCTTGTCTCGCAAACGCTCGCTCCGCTGATGATCGAAGGGGCAAAACGCGAGCGCGCCAATCGGGCGATTGTGAACGTAGCGTCATTGTCCGGCCATCAGGCCGGGGCGGAAATTCCGCACTACAGCGCGGCGAAAGCAGGGGTCATCAACTTGACCAAATCGCTCGCTTTGGAGCTGGCGCCGTATGGCATCCGCGTCAATTCCGTCTCGCCCGGTTTTGTCGAGACGCCGCTTACCGAGCGCGGACTGCAAAACGAGCGGTTTGTGAAAGCCATCGAGCGCAACACCGCCTTAGGCCGGGTGGGAGCGCCGGAAGAGATCGCCAACGTCATTGCGTTTCTTGCCTCTTCGGAAGCGTCGTACATGACCGGCTCTGATGTGTTGGTCGATGGCGGATGGCTCATCAAATGAAACTGAAAAGTCCAAAATGGAAAAGGAGAGGAAAGGAATATGGAAACCTCGCATTTGCTTGTGGAACAATCCGGTTCTGTATTATGGTTGACGCTGAATCGCCCGGAGCGGCTCAATGCCTTCAGCCCGGAGATGATTGCCGGACTGACGGATGAAATCGAACGCGCCGCGGCGGATGATGCCGTCCGCGTCATCGTCTTATCCGGCGCTGGGCGGGCGTTTTGCGCCGGCGGGGATGTGAAAACGATGGGTCAGTCGAGCGCCCCGCAGGCGTATGAGCATATCGGCCGACTCAACCGGCTCATTTTGGCGATGAAATCATGCGAGAAACCGATCATGGCCGCCGTGCACGGCGTGGCGGCCGGAGCTGGGTTCAATTTGGCGCTGGCTTGCGATGTGATCCTCGCGGCCGAAGACAGTCAATTCATTTTGAGCTTTGCGAAAGTCGGCCTTGTCTCCGACGGTGGCGGGTCGTATTGGCTCCCGAGGCTTGTCGGTCCGCATTTGGCGAAACAGTTTTTCTTCACCGCTGATCCGATTTCAGCCCGTCGCCTGTATGAATTGGGCGTCCTAAGCGAGGTCGTCCCAGCTGAGAAACTGCGCGAGGCGACAGAATCGTTCGCCTCGAAGCTGGCGGGTGGGCCCACGAAAGCCATCGGAAAACAAAAACGGCTGATTGAGCACGCGCTGACCGCGACACTTGAGGAGATTCTCGAAGAAGAGCGTCTCGTTCAAGGGTTGATGGTGGAAACCGAAGACCATCGCGAAGGGGTGACGGCGTTTAAAGAGAAACGGAGCCCGGTGTTCCAAGGAAAATAAGCGAGTGGCAGTGCCGAAAGAGCGTTGCGCCCTGTTTCTCCATCAGCGGGAGACAGGGCGTATTTTGTTTTCACTTCGCCTCAAATGAAACAGCCCCCCCTTTCCAAATGGGGAAAAGGGGTGGTTGGTCGGGGAGCGGTGCGATCAAACGTCAAAGCGCCCCTGCTTGATTCCGGATGGGTTCTGCGAGCAACTGATCCACGTCGTCGATCAACTCGTCAACATGGTCATACGGCGCATCCAGCTGCAGCATTTTCCGCAAGATCCTGCGGGCGTTCGAGGATAAGTCAAGTTCTTCTTCCCAGCTTTTTTCCTCGTCACTTATCGGTTCATAGGCAGAATACAATAAAAACAAGGTGAAGTGTCCAAGGGCATAGAAATCGCTTCGTGGATGCGGTTTGCGCCGCAGCCGCTTTTCCAGCGGGTCGTCATCGCGGAAATCCACCGGTTCGCCGATGCGGCAGGCCAAGCCGAAATCGATGATCGCCACCGTTCCATCGCGCCAAATGATGTTCGGGATGCGCAAATCGCGATGGACGATGCCGAAAGCATGGACGTGCCGGACGACCTCAAGCACCTTCTTTAACAATCGAAACGCCTCTTGTTCCGTGTACTTGGCTTCTAGCTTGAAAATCTGGTCTTCCACCGTTTCTCCGTCGATATACTCCATCACGAGATGCGGCTGTCCGCGCTCCACAAACCGATCATACAGCCTCGGAATTTGCGGGTGGCGCAAACGGGCAAGCAGATCCGCTTCGCGCTGAAGCAAGCGGCGGCCGTCTTCTCCTTTTGTCCGCCGCGCTTGTTTGATGACGACAAGACGGCCTGTCAGGTGATCGCACCCTTTGTAGGCGATGCCGTAGCTTCCCATCCCGAGCTCTTCGATGACTTCATAGCGGCCATGAAGTATAGTTCCGTTCCGATGCGGCCGGTCAAACCAGCGGGCGATGAGCGGATGGCGTTCGAACAAACGTTTCATCAGCTGCCGAAGAAGCTCGAGAAAAAGCTGCCGCTGTGATGTTTCTTTTTGTAATGGTGATGGCCGTACTGGGACGGGTGATGGTGCGGATAGTACTTCGGGCCGTAATGATGGTAATCGCTGCTGCTATAATGCTTTTTATAGTGCGACGAGTGATAGTGCTGCCCCAAAAGCGCCTTTAACAACTTCTTGAACATCTTGATCGCTCCTTTATGGTAGATTTATTTATATATACGGATATATATACGGAACAACAAAAAGAAGGTTTCGGATTCTTCAAAGAGATCAATCAACCGCCAGCGTTGCAGCTCCTGGCGGTTGATAGCGATTACTCTTTTTTTTCAAGCGCTTGTTTGAGCAGCTCCCCTAAACTCGTGCCAAACGATTCGTTGGCCGGGCTGTATTTTTTGAGAAGCGCCCGTTCGCTGCCTTTTGCGGCGATGCGTTTGGTCTCGTCCGCTTTTTCGACAATATTGCACGGGCGGCATTGGAAATACATCCCTGCTTTTCCTTCATGCATTTCCATGCGCCGGTGGCATTGCGGACAGCGGCGGTTCGACAGTTTCGGGTCGCGCCGGCGGCGGTAGCGGCATTGTAAGTTCGAGCAGACAAGCATCCGTCCGTCTTTCGTTTTCCGCTCTTTTAAAAGCGCGCCGCATTCTGGACACGTCAGATTCGTGAGGTTTGGCGCTTTGTATACCTGCTCGCTTTGCTTAATTTCGGCAACGAGCTGCTGCGTTTGCCGGCGGATGTTGGCCAAAAATTGTTGTGGATTTCCTTTCCCGCGGGCGATCGCCTCCAGCTCCCGCTCCCAGCGGGCGGTCAATTCCGGTGATTTCAGCTCTTCATTGACGAGCTCAATCAGCTGTTTCCCTTTTTTCGTCGGATAAAACCGTCCGTCTTTTCGCTCGACTACTTCGGTTTCAACCAGCCGTTCGATGATGTCCGCTCTTGTCGCCGGCGTGCCGAGCCCGTATTTCTCCATTTGCGCGAGCAAATCGGCTTCCGAATAACGGGCGGGCGGTTCGGTGAACGATTGTTCCCTCTCAAGCTGCACCGATGGGAGCGTCTGACCTTCTGCGAGGTGTGACAACGTCGGTTTGGCATCCGTTTCTTCTTTGCCGAGAACCGCTTTAAATCCGAAGTTCACAACCGCCGTCTCCTTGGCGACAAACATTTCGCCGCCGATGTCAAAGACAGCTGTCGTCGTTTCGGATTCATACGGCGGGAAAAACAGCGCCAAAAAGCGACGGGCGATGAGATCATACAGCTTGCGCTCATCAGTCGACAGCCTGCTAAGGTTGAGCCGCTCATCCGTTGGAACGATGGCGTGATGATCGGTCACTTTGTCATCGTTAAATACCCGCTTGGCTGCTTTGGCTTTGCCTTTGGCAAGGAGCGGAGCGATGACGTCCTCATAACCGGATTTCATCGCCAACAACCGCTCGGTCATCGTCGCTTCCATATCGCTTGGCAAATAACGCGAATCGGTGCGCGGGTACGTGACAAGCTTGTGTTGTTCGTACAGTCGCTGCAACACCGAGAGCGTCTTTTTCGCCGAAAAGCCAAACCGCTTGTTTGCGTCCCGCTGCAGTTCGGTCAAGTCATACGGCAGCGGGGCGGGCTCGCTTTTTCGTTTCCGTTTGATCGATGTGACGCGCGCCGGCTGGCCTTTGAGACGAGTCATCAGCCGGTTGGCCTCGTCTTGGTCAAACAGACGATGTCCTCCATGCCGCTCCCATACGGCCGTGATGGAACCAATCTTCGCCCGAATCGTCCAATATGGCACGGGAACGAACGATTGGATCTCGCGTTCGCGCTCGATGATCATCGCGAGCGTTGGCGTTTGCACGCGCCCGGCCGAAAGCGGATCGTTGTATTTGGTCGTCAAGGCGCGCGAGACGTTTAACCCAATCAGCCAGTCGGCTTCGGCGCGGCAGACGGCCGATTGATACAGCCGGTCAAACTGCGCCCCGGGCTTTAACTGGCGAAACCCGTCGCGGATGGCGCGGTCGGTTTGCGACGAAATCCATAGCCGCCAAATCGGCTTCGTCCAACCGATCATCTCTAAAATCCAGCGCGCCACCAGTTCCCCCTCGCGGCCCGCGTCGGTCGCGATGATGACATCTTTCACATCCGGTCGTTTCGCCAACCGTTCAATGACGCGAAACTGGTGGCTTGTTTGCCGAATGACTTTCAAGCCCATTTTCTTTGGGATGATCGGCAAGTCCTCCAGCCGCCATGTTTCGTATTTTCGGTCGTAGTCTTCCGGCATCTTCAGCTCCACTAAATGGCCGAGCGCCCAGGTGACAATGTGCTGCTTTCCTTCAAAATAATGTTTATGCGCTTGCTTGCAGCCGAGCACGCGGGCGATGTCGCGGGCGACGCTCGGCTTTTCCGCTAACACGAGCGATTTCATCGATAAACCCCTTTCTGTCGTCTCTACATGAGCACAGTCTGCTTCTTAAGTATAAAGGAAGAAGGAAAAAGACGCATCCGTCAAGGTTTGTCTCCTTGGCGGGACAAGACGCCTTGGCGTGGCGCAAAGCTGCATCTCCACACTTTCTGCACATTTGCCAAATAAAATAGTAAAATTGAAATGACACTCGGGCTTGATGGATGAGGAGAGGAATCCGTGCGAAAACTGTCATGGAAACTCGGCATGCTGTTTTTTGCCTTTGTCTTGGCCATTGAAATGGTGCTGTTCGTTTCCCTCTACGCTACGCTCGTCCATGCGCGCATCGAGGAAGAATTCGCGCAGCTTCTGGCGCGCGGAAACAGCCACCGCAATGTATTGGAAAAAAATTACGATCGAACGACGTTGGCGCATGTCGTGATGATGGAATCAGAGGCGGAAACCGATGTCGCCATTACGGACGCCCGGCGCCGGATTGTATCGGCGTCTAGCGGCATTGTTCCGTTTGCCAAGCGCCTCATTCCTTTAACGAACGGCCGCCATATTCCCCGGCGGGGAATGATGGTCGAAACCGACTGGAAGCGGGCGTCGCATATCGCTGCCGTCAGCCCGATTCAAATCGGGGGGGAAACAAGGGGATATGTGTATATGTTTCAAGACACCCGCTCGATCCGGACGATGGTGTATAAACTGAAGCATCATTTTATCGTCGTTGGCGTGCTGTCGGTGGCGATCACCGTGTTGACCATCGCCTTTTTCTCCCGCGCCATCACGATGCCGCTCCTTCGCATGAAACAGGCGACCGAGGCGCTCAGCCGGGGGGATTTTTCCGTCCGCCTCGAGATGAAAGGCAACGACGAGCTGGCGCAACTCGGGAGAGCGATTCAAACGCTGGCCAACGATTTGGCGTATTTGAAACAAGAGCGGAGCGAATTTTTAGCGAGCATCTCTCATGAATTGCGCACGCCGCTGACGTATGTGAAAGGATACGCCGACATTGCTAGGCGTCCGCATCTGTCTGAGGAGCAGCGGGCGAACTATATGGCGATCATTTACGAAGAAGCGGAAAAGATTGAAAAGATGGTCAAAGATTTGTTTGAATTAGCCAAACTGGAGCAACACTCGTTCCAGATTGAAAAGCAGCCGACGAATCTTTGTTCGTTTTTGACAAAATTGTGTGAAAAACTGCGCCCCGCGTTTCAGGAAAAATCGCTGTCGCTTGTGTGCCAGTGCCCCGGTTCGGTCATGGCCGCGATCGATCGGCAGCGGTTCGAGCAAGTGATGATCAACGTGCTTGACAATGCACGAAAGTACGCGTTTTCCGGCACGACGGTGGCCGTCGCCGTTCACCTTCAAAAGCAAGGAATCGTCATTGCCGTGTCCGATGAAGGAACCGGCATTCCGCCGGAAGATGTGCCCCGGATTTTCGAGCGGTTTTACCGGGTTGACAAATCGCGGTCGCGGACAAGCGGCGGGACCGGACTCGGTTTGGCGATTGCCAAAGAAATCGTCGAGGCGCACGGGGGAACGATCGCCGCTAGAAGCGAACAAGGAAAAGGAACGACCATCCTCATTACGCTGCCGGAGGGATAACGATGTATACCTTGCTGTTGGTTGATGATGAAGAGCGGATGCTCGATTTATTGGAATTGTATTTAGCGCCGAACGGCTACCGTTGCGTGAAACGGCGTTCAGGGGCGGAAGCCATTGACTATTTGCGGCGCCATCACGCCGATTTGGTGCTGCTTGATGTCATGATGCCAGAACTCGACGGATGGGAAACGTGCCGCCGCATTCGATCGTTTTCGAATGTGCCGATCATGATGGTCACCGCTCGCGATGAGACGGCGGATATTGTCCAAGGATTGAAAATCGGAGCGGACGATTATGTGACGAAACCGTTTGACGAGGCGGAACTGCTTGCTCGCATTGAAGCGGTGCTGCGCCGTACAGCTGGCGGTCGTTCCGCCATTCGCGCGGCCGGGCTTGTATGGGACGAAGAGGAACATACGGTCCGCTACGAAGATAAGCCGATTGCGTTGACGCCGAAAGAATTTGCCATTTTGGGGCTGCTGTTAAAGCACCCGAATCAGGTGTTCAGCCGCGGGCAAATCATCGCATCGCTATGGGGCTATCTCGCTGATACGGAAGAGAGGACCGTTGACTCCCACATGAAAAACATCCGCGAAAAATTGCGGAAAGCGGGGTTCCCAGTGGACGAATATTTGCAGACGGTCTGGGGCGTCGGCTACAAATGGGAAGGGCGCAAGTCATAACCATTTTCGGAAAGAGAGGCGTTTGGGTCAAATGGAAGAGCGGTGACGTTCGTTGCTGCCATCGGCCGCACGTCTCTTTCTGTGTTTGCAACGGCTAGCTCGCTCGGCAAGCTCCCGGCTTTATGGATGGAAGCGTATGCCGTCCATCAATTCCTCGAGGCCGCCTGGGCGGGCAAACTGATGCTCGCTGTTGCATCGATCGTTCTTTTGTGGTTCGTCTGGCGAAAGATAGGGCAAAAAGCAGCGGGGTGAAACAGCCCCCGCCCGAAAGGACAGTCAGCCTAGGCGCCATACGGCCTTTAGCGGCAAATCCAAGGCCATCTCCACAAAATCTGCACAAATGTCCGGTATGCTAACAAGGCAAGGAGGGTGAAAACGATGAAAAACTGGAAAATGTTATTGGGAACAACTTCAGTTATGGCAGCGCTCTTGTTATCGGCCTGCACCGGTGCCAACGACAACAAAGCGCCAAAGGAACATACAGCTTCTCACACCGGGCATGAAGGAATGAATCACTCGGGCTCCAAAGAGGTGCCGGCCGGATTGAAGGAGGCGAAACAACCAAAGTATCCGGTTGGAAGCCAAGTCATCATCCATGCCGACCATATGCCGGGAATGGATGGAGCCAAGGCGACTGTCACCGGTGCCTTTGACACGATCGTCTATACGGTCACATACACCCCAACTACAGGCGGGGACCCAGTGAAAAACCATAAATGGGTCATTCACGAAGAAATCGAAAACGCCGGAGACAAACCGTTCCAGCCGGGCGATGAAGTCGTCTTGAATGCCGATCACATGGAAGGGATGAAAGGGGCCAAAGCAGTCATTGATTCGGCGAAACAAACGACGGTGTATATGGTCGATTACATCGATACGGAAACTGGTCAAAAAGTGACCAACCACAAATGGGTGACCGAAGACGAGCTGTCGCCGGCCAACTAACGAATCATCATCGGTGTTTCCGCAAAACGCGCAGCCATTTCCCTTGGAGCATAGGGGAATGGCTTGTTTTTTTCGGCTCATTTGTGAAAATTGTGGTATAATTATACGAAAATCCCCTATTTTTTCAAAAAATAGACAATATAGGCGGCTTCGCCTGAGTCTTACGGAGCGATCGGGAAAACGGGAGAAAGAAAGGGAGAAACGATGCGGAGATTTTGGTTGGGAGTTATGTGGTTTTCAGTGGTTTGGGTGCTTTACGGCATCGGAGCGGCAGGGCATCACTTATGGACGGAACACCGGATGGACGGACAGGCGCTGATTCTCGCGCTCGGCATGGCGACCATGGCCTGGCGGGCATGGGACGAATATCGTGGGAACGGTTGGACACGAAAAAAGGAAGACGGGCGCCGTCTATGATGGAAGGACGCCCGTCTCTAGCTGTCGCCCGAGCGAAAAGAGGCGGTTTGGTTACGCCGTTCGCCCGGGCGCTTTTGTTGCTTGATGCTGCTTTTCTTTGACAGTGGAATAGATGAATAAGAGAACCAAGACGGCCACGCAGAGAAGCGAACCGATTCGATGCTCTCTTTGAAGCAAAAAGCCAAGCCAAATCGCCCCGAGCGCCCCGACCGCCGCCATCGTTGTGTACGGAAACCCTTTCGTTCGGAAAAACGGCTTCGTTTTGTAGTGCGGCCGCAGCTTCAGCTGAGCGGCGCCGATCATCATCCAAACGATGAGCACGGTAAACCCAGGAATCGTCATCAATTCCCCGATGATCCGCCCGGGCGTCAAGTAGGCGCCGATCACGCCAGCGGCGATGCAGATGGCGACCATGCCCATCCCGTACAGCGGAACCCCGTGTTTCGTCGTCCGCTGCAAGCGGCGGCTTGCTTCTCCTTGTTCAGCCATGGTGTACAGCAACCGAGAAGTCGCATAGACGCCTGTATTGGCCGCCGATAAGACGGCAATGAGCAACACCGCGTTCATGACATGGGCCGCGCCGGGCAACCCGATCGCTTCCAACACTTGGACAAAGGGGCTGTTCGTTTCCGAAACGGTGTTCCATGGCATAATGCCGCAAATGATGGCCATTGGCAAAAGATAAAAGCCGACAACCCGCCAGATTGTGGTGCGAATGACGCGCGGCAGCACCTGCTCGGCGTCTTTCATCTCCGTCACCGCCACCCCGATCAGCTCCGCTCCTCCATAGGAAAACATCACGATAAGCAAGGCGCTGAGCGTTCCGGCAAACCCGTGCGGAAACCATCCGCCGTCGCTGGTAGACGGAAACGAGCCGCTTATGCCGCTTGGGATCGCGCCAGCCCATACGCCCGCCCCGAGCACGATAAACACCACTAGCGCCGCCACTTTCAGGCCGGCCAGCCAAAATTCCGCTTCCCCGTAATACTTCACAGGGAAAAGATTCAACCCCATGATCAGACACGCGCACAGGAGGGCAAGCAGCCATAACGGCGCAGACGGAACCCAATAGTTCAGAAAGCTGCCGGCAGCCAGCAGTTCGACAACAGTGACCAACGTCCAATTGATCCAATACAGCCAGCCGACGATCCATGACAGGCGAAAGCCAAACGCCCGGCGGATCAAATGTTGAACGTTCGAACCCGGATACGCGATCGCCATCTCGGCCAGTGCAGCCATAATCCAAAACAACAGCACGCCGCCGATCAAGTACGTGAGCACGACGCTTGGTCCAGCGATATGAATGGCCTCGGCGCTTCCTTTAAAAATGCCGGTGCCGATCATCCCTCCTAACGCGATCAGCTGAACGTGGCGGGGCAATAGTCCTTTTTGCAGCTGAGGACGGGATTGTTCCATGTTGACAACAACCTTTCTGCTCTAATGTTGATTCATAGATGTGCTTTTTTGCTTTTATGCGGTTAAGCAAAAAAGATAATTTCAGAATATAATAGTTCAGTTGTTCTGTCAACGATTGTCGAAAAAAGGCATCACCAACATGGAAATGTTTTGTTATACTGGAAACAGAAATGATGTGCAAAAAGGAGATTAAGAGAATGCTTCCTCATAGAGGCAAACCCATTTCATCAAAAGCGGTCACCGTGTGGCGTCTCACGGGGGCGCTTGTGGCATTGGCTTCCGGTGTGGCGATCGGGGGAATCATATGGCTGCTCTCGCAGTTCCATGCTCCTCCTTGGCTATTGATAGTGTTGGCCGGCGTTTGGATGGTGCAAGCCATTGTATGGGTCGTCTGGCTCCCGCCGTTGCGCCAAAGACGTTGGCGCTATGACATTCGTGAAGAAGAGATTGACATTCAGCGAGGAGTCTGGTCTACGAGACGGACTTTGATCCCGATGGCTCGCGTTCAGTACGTCGATGTGCGGCAAGGTCCGCTTCTCAAGCGGTACGGGTTGGCTTCCATTGCGGTGTTCACAGCGGCGGCCGCTCATGAAATTCCCGCTCTTCCGATGGAAGAAGCAGAACGGCTTTGCCGCTTGATTGCCGAGTGGGCGAAGGTGGTGGATGAAGATGACGCCTAGACGCCGCCTTCATCCCGTTGCGATTATGGCGGGAGTCGGAAAAGAACTGAAAAACATGGTCGTTCCGCTCCTTGTGATCATGGTGGCGGGCAGTCTGAACCGCTTCTCTTGGCGGGATTTCATCGTGCCGCTGGCGGCTGTCGTATACACGGTGGTGATGGGGGTTCTGTCTTGGCTCCGCTTTACCTACGCTTGGGATGAAGACCGCTTGCTCGTGGAGGAAGGCGTGTTTGTCCGCAAAAGACGTTCGATTCCGTTCGAGCGCATCCATGGGATTTCAGTGACAGAGGGGATATGGCAACGGATGGCGGGAGTGGTTCAAGTACATGTTGAGGCGGCGGGTGATGCCCTCGGTGAAGCAGAAGTGACGCTTCGGGCCATATCAAAGGAAGAAGCCCGCTGCCTGCAACGATGCGTGGAACAGGCGAAACACAAGGTGGGAGCCGCCGCCCATCCAGAACCATCCGCGAACCGTCCACATCGTGCTCTGTTTGCCTTATCGGCAAAAGAAATAGGGGTGGCTTCGTTGACAAGCGGTGGAGCGCTTGGCGTGGTTGCCGCTTTATGTGGGTTTTTGTCGCAATTAGGCGACTTCATTCCATATGAGGCGCTGATCCGCGATCTTCAGTCGACATGGAACGGACATGGACGATTGCTTATTGCCCTATTCATCCTGTCGCTTCTCTTGGCCGCTTATGGAGTAGCTATCGTACAAAACATGATCCGGTACGCTTCGTTTGTCGTGCGGAAACAAGAAGACACGATTGTGATTGCTCGCGGATGGCTGGAACGAAAAGCGGTGTCCGTCCCAGTTGCCCGCGTCCAAGGCATCGTGATTCATGAGAATTGGCTGCGCCGTTTGTTTGGCTACGCCTCTGTGTCTTTGATTCATGCTGGGGGGGAGGCTCGATGGCGGCGGAACAGGGGATGTTGTTCTTTGTCCGCTTGTGGAAAAGAGGAGAGTTGCGTCGATCATGCAAGCTTGTTTGCCCGAGTACGACCTCGGCGTTTCCTTTTCTCCATTGCCCAAGCGCGCGAAACGCCGTTACATGCTTCGTCCGCTTGTTTGGCTCGTGATTCCCGCCATCTTGGCGGCATATATAGAACGCCCATGGGGGGCGGCTGTGTTGTTGGTGCTGCCGCTCGGGGCATGGATCGGCATCCGCCGCTTTCAAATCGCAGGATGGGCGCTTTCGTCGAAGCAGCTCGCGCTTCGAAGCGGGTGGTTTCGGCAAACGACGACGTATGTCTTGAAACGTCACGTTCAATCGCTTGAAACATCAGCGACGTGGTGGCAAAAGCGAAAACGGCTGGCGACCATTTCCGTTGCCGTCATGCCGCTTGGCGCCCGCGCCCGCGTCGTCGATGCGGATGAAGCGGATGCGGCTTCGGTCTATCGCTGGCTGCAAGGGGAAAGGAGGAAGCAAACATGATGAGAGCCTCTTTTCATGGGATCATCCTTGCGTTTGGGCTCATTTTGCCGCTGGGGGTGCAAAACGTGTTCGACAGATGAAATCTGCGAACATTCCTTGATGCCGCAGTATTCTCGTTAAAGCTCTCTAAACCGACCCCGTGAGACATCAAAAGACTTTCTGCATGTAGGAGAATGGGCTGTTTTTCACGAACAAATGATCTGGTACAATGAAGAAGAAAATGGAGAAAAGAAAGGGAAAGGGTATGTCAACAGGGCGTGAATCCCGCGGACGGATCATTTTTCATATCGACTGCAACTCGTTTTTCGCCAGTTGCGAGATTGCCCGCGACCCGTCGCTTCGGGGAAGGCCGGTCGTTGTGGCGGGGGATCCAAAAGAGCGGAGGGGGATCGTGCTGGCGGCCAGTTATGCGGCGAAACAGCAGTTTGGCATCTATACGACGATGTCGCTTACAGAAGCGAAGAAGCGCTGTCCGTCGCTCGTTGTGCGCTCGCCGGATTTTGCCTTTTATCGTGAGATGAGCCACCGCTTATTCCAATGGCTCGAGCGTTTCTCTCCTGTGTTGGAGCGCGCCTCGATCGATGAAGGCTATTTGGACATGACGGGCTGGGCGTCAACCGCTCATCCGCTGGTTGTGGCCCGTCAGATTCAGCATGGGCTGTTGAGGCAGCTGTCCATTCCGGTGAGCATCGGAATCGCCCCGAATAAGTTTTTGGCCAAAATGGCAAGCGAGATGAAAAAGCCGCTCGGCATCACGGTGCTGCGCAAACGCGACGTCCCGCATGTCCTTTGGCCGCTTCCGGCTGAACAGATGCATGGTGTTGGCGACAAAACCGCCAAGAAACTGCAGGCTCTAGGCATGCGTACGATCGGCGATATCGCGAACGCCGACCGGGCGCTTCTTGAGCAGGCGTTTGGCGTCTATGGCCTGCGTCTTTACGAGCGGGCGAATGGCATCGACCCGCGCCCGGTTGATCCAGCAGCGGCGGAGAAATGGAAATCAGTCGGGAACTCAACGACGCTGCCGCGCGATGTGGACGACGAACAAGAACTGCGGGCCGTTTTGCGCAAGCTGGCCGAATCTGTCAGCGCGCGGATGAAACAAAAGCGGGGTGTCTCGCGGACTGTCCAGTTGACGATCCGCTACCACGATTTTCATACAATCACCCGCAGCCAAACCGAGGCGGCGCCGTTGCAAACGGCGGACGACCTCTTTTTGACGGCGGCGCGGCTGTTGAAAAAGCATTGGGACGGACGCCCAGTGCGGCTTCTTGGCGTTGCCGCACTTCATGTGTTTGACGAACGGGAAGAAGGAAAGCAGCTCGATTTGTTTCATTATGAAGAGGAAGTAAAAATGGAAGAACTTTGGAAGACCATCGAACAGCTGCGGACCAAATTCGGCGATCGCGTCCTTCGAACAGGCGCTGAGCTGATGCGCAGTGTCCATTCTGTGCGGGAAAACAGTGATGTTTGAATCCAAAGCGAAGAGGCGGGAATACTCCCGCCTCTTCGCTATTGAGATGTTTTCGTCTTTTTGAATAGCGACCATAATCCCCATTTTGACGGTTTCCCTTCCCTCATAAAAGAGTCTTCTCCATGAATGATGGCGTCTTCTTGGATCAAAACAGAGGCGGAAGGAAGGAATGCCGCCACTTCATAGGTTTCGGAATCTGATTGCTGCCCGTCGGCTGAAATGTCGGATGCCGATGTTGGATCTTGCGTCACCGCCTCTTGGCCGCCGGGAGAAACTAGAGATTCCTGCTTCTCTTTGATTTCCATGTTTGGGTCTGTTTTGTTAGGTCGTTCATCCTCGTTTTTTAACGGGTCCGCTGCTTTATGAGTGCTTTCAAACCTTACTTCATCTGTCTGTGTAAACAACTGGTGGTCCTTTTTCTGTTCCAGCCTTGAAGCGTCTGAGCGTTTTCCTGGATTTGGATCAGTATGATCGTTCTGAACGCTGATATTCAATCGATTGTCCTCATCCTCTGCAGGTGGTGATGAATGCTGAAATGGGAGGCGGTGATGGGAAGACGGATGTTCCATTCGGACGCGTTTGATTGGGATCGATTTTTGCGAATATAGATGGGATGCATGTGTTTCTTTGCGTTTCACAGGTGAGACGACAATGGGTTGGTTATTTCCATCCATAAAATCCTGTAATTTCAAAAAACTGTTGGTGAATGACGGCATCTTTCCCGTTTGCATGTTTGTTGAAAAGGGTTTAGCTGATTGGATCGGTAATGTTGCTGGTTCTTTCGATTTCTCATCAGAGGATGCCGTTAACCGCTCCATGAGTTGGGACAGCATCTCCTTCAATTCCATTGTATCGTCATTTGGCGATTCCTTGGGTGGATCATTCCGCGATCGGGTTAAATCGGCGATTTGGTTCGAGAGATGTTTGATCTCACTGGCAAAACTCGTGACCTTTTCCATCATCAACTCCAGCTCCATTTGTTGGGTGAAAATATGTTTTTGCAGCATCAATGAGTCTTTTTGTCTTTCTAAATCCATTTTTGACAGTTTTTCTTCTGTTTCTTGAACCCGAGTTCGACAGTCACTAGGCAAACAAAATGCCTCTCGCCCCTTGATACAAAAGGGATCGGAGGCATTTGGGCACACTTCGGGCGTGTATCTAGGCGCGAGGGTGGATGCCTAGAATCTTTGGAGGAGGCTCCAGCCCTAGAGCCGTAAAGAGTTGCGCTTGTTTGGCCGTCAGCTCGGTTCGTTGATAAAGGTCGCCGTTTTTGGAAGAAAAATGTCCAAGCATAAGACGCTCACATTCGTCTCTTACGTTCGGCCACGATTCATGAGTCCGGATCTCTACGATCC